>JALUWF010000301.1 GCA_027019785.1 Mariprofundus sp.
TGGATCAGTCCGCCCATCTCTTCCATATTGCGCGTGCCGGTGGCATGCAGCACCGCCCCCGCCCCCATAAACAATAACCCCTTGAACAGGGCATGGTTGATGGTGTGGTAGAGGCCGGCAATCAGCCCCAGCGCCGCCAGTTCGGGGTGGCCGTAGTAGGCAAAGATCATACCTAAGCCCAGACCAATCAGGATGATGCCAATATTCTCTACCGAGTGGTAGGCCAGCAGACGTTTCAGATCGTGTTGTTGCAGGGCCAGCAAGACGCCGGTCACAGCCGATGAAGAGCCGGCCAGCAGAATCAGAGTACCCCACCACCACTGGAAATCGGCCATGCCGATCAGATCCCAGACGACGCGGATAAAACCAAAAATGGCGACCTTGATCATAATACCACTCATCAGCGAGGAGGCGTTGGATGGTGCCACCGGATGCGCTTCGGGCAACCACACATGCATCGGCACCACGCCCGCTTTCATGCCAAAACCGAAGGCGGCCAGCAGAAAGCCAGCCGAGGCCCAGAATGGCGTCAGGGCGGCCTCGCGCATGACGGAGAACTCAAAACTGCCAGCGCCGGCATAGAGCGTGGCAAAGCTGCCCAGAATCAGTAATCCACTCACATGCGCCATAATCAGATAGACATAACCGGCTTTGCGATTTTCCTCATGTTCATGTTCAAAGGTGACAAAGAAGTAGGAGGATACGCTCATCAACTCCCAGAACAGCATAAAGGTAAAGGCGTCATCGGCCAACACAATACCCTGCATACCCGCCACAAACAGCCCCATAAAGATGCCCAGTGACGCGAAACCTTTGCGCTCGGTATATGCTTTCACATAACCAATGGAGTAGATGGAAACCGCGATAAGCAGCGCTCCGATGGTCAATAGAAAAAATGCGCCGAGTGCATCCAGTCGCGCATGCATCGGCAACCAAGGCAGCCCCAGCGGCAAGGTCACCGCCGCCGACGTATGCGTCAGCAGCCCGGCGAATCCGGCTACGATAGAGAGCAGGGCGGAGACGCTGAGCAAGCCGAACACTGCAAAGCGGGCGTTATTGTTGTTGCCTGCAAATAACACAGCGGCAATGGATGCCAGTAGCGAAAAAGCCAGCGCGCTCAGGCCGATATCCAGCGACATGGCAGGTGTGATCATCGCGAACGCACCATCAGCAATTCGCAACATTCATCAAACGGATTGCTCCAGTTATGTGGTTTGCGAGCGTCATAATAGACCGACTGGGTCTCATGCACGGTAAATTCACGACCGTTATGTTCCAGCATGGCGCGACCGCGCCGGGCCCAGACAAACACCTGCACGCTGTTGATGCCGTACAGCGACTCATCCAGTTTTCCATTGGGTTCCAGATGCACCAACATCGGCTCGAAACCGGCCGGTCGATGCTGCGCGGTCAACGGCACAAAGCGACTGCCTCCCTTGAGTGGTACAGCGGTGCGTTCGCCAAGGTCAAAAATCTCCACATCCGTATCCTCGACGCTATCGAGGAAAAAAGAGGCCACCGTTTTACCCAGACCATCGGCCAGCTTCTCCAGCGTCGCCACCGAAGGTGAACTCTGGCCCGATTCCAGTTGCGACAGTGCCGAGGGGCTGATACCCGCCGCATCGGCCAGTGAGCGCTGTGACAGCCCCTGCTGTTCACGCATAAAACGGATTTTATCGGCAATATCGTTCATAGGACGGCGGATTGTACATAATAATGAACAGCTGTAAATTATTTTGTTTGTCGCCATTCGCAGGCACCCGATTCGCCATCATAAATCGTTGTATAAGTTTTCACCGTCATTCTCGCGCAGTTTACTACTGTAAGTGAGCACTTTTCAACGCCGCTATCGGGAAAATTGGTGGTGAGCTGAATAGTTACAAAATCAGCCGCTACGCTTTCGCTCTTGCCGGGCAATGGCCGGCGGCAGGGTTTTCGGTGCTTTGATGCGTAACTGTTTATTGATGTTCTTGCGACCGAATACGACCTCGATATCGCTGACCCGAACGCCGAACTGGCCGGCCAGAAACAGCACCATGTGATCGGTTGCATTGCCGGCTCTGGGCTGAGCATTGACGCTCACATTCAGTTGACCGTTGCGGGCCTTGCCGATCACATCCCGCTTGGCCGACGGATGGCCAAGAATATTGAGTACCAGTGTATCGCCATCCCATGTGTAAAATGAATCCATGTCAATCTGCTGCTTTTTCATGGTGTGACTATTTGTCCGCCATACTCCAGACGCCAGCCCAGTTTAATTTCGGTGGATTCTGGCAAAGCAGATCGCAGCGGTTGGCCATCACCAGTCCGATACCCAGGCCGAAGTCGCGATGCACTTTCAGAAACATCGCTTTTGCGGTTGACCAGTCGGCATGACAATAGCTGGCATAAGCTGCTGTATACTCGGTGATTGAACGAATTTTATCGTCAAATCTGGGATCATTATCAACCAGCAGTTCATACAGACTGACTGGCTCACGGAAGTTTTTCAAATACACCCGGTCGATGAAGCGGCAGGCGAATCTCGGGTCGCCTTCGATATGTTCGGCAGCCTCATGGTAAAAACTTTCCGAGATCAAAATGCGGGCATCGTAGAATTTGGAGCGTCCTTCAATGCGGGCCGCTTCATGCACGCCCATACCAATTGGGTGATCGCGCTGATCCAGATAATAATACACCATAGCAATGTTTCCGATGGTAATGCCAAAGCCGAGATCGATATTGGGCCGGCCAAGGCCAGTACACGTTGATTCGTTATAGCGACGCATGCGCTCAGTCAAGCGATAGATGTTTTCCATGATGTATTTGGTGTTGTCTTCAGGGAAGATGGCCATCAGGCCATCGCCATAAATTTCGGTATGCGTCTTTTCGTGCCCGAGATACAGGTATTCGTAAGATGTTTTATGAACATCAAAAATAAACTGATCGTAGGTGAGCTGCTTGCCGGTGGCATCGTGGGTATTGCTGTAAATCCCCTGCTCGAAATTCAACAGGATTTCTGTGGAATCGCGCAGATCACAGAACATAATGATCCGGTTTGTTTTTTCAGCAGTCTGTTGATGTTCGCATGCGTGTGTTACCTGTTCCATATCAGACATTGCTCCTGACCGTTCGCTGATCATATATTGATTAAGGCTGATAATTAATGCCGGAAGTGCCGGATGCCGGTGAAGATCATGGCGATATCCTGTTCATTGGCTGCAGCAATCACCTCTTCATCGCGAATCGAACCGCCCGGCTGAATCACGGCGGTGGCGCCGGCTTCGGCCAGCGCATCAACGCCGTCGCGGAACGGGAAGAAGGCATCGGATGCGACCGCAGAACCCTTGATGGCCTCGCCGCCGTGGTGGGCGGCGATGCGGGTGGAGTTCACCCGGTTCATCTGGCCGGCGCCGACGCCCAGCGTCGTACCGTTTTTGGCGAACACGATGGCGTTGGATTTCACATGCTTGGCGACCGACCATGCAAACAGCATGTCCTGCCACTCCTGCTCGGTCGGAGCGCGCTTGGTGATCACAGTGCAGGCGTCGCGATCCAGGATGTGGGTGTCACGATCCTGCACCAGCAGGCCGCCATTGACGCGCTTAAATTCCAAACCTCCGGTCACCGGTGCAGTCGACGGTGCCAGCATCAGGCGCAGATTCTTGCGCTCTTTCAGCACTTCACGTGCGCCATCGGAGAAGCCCGGAGCAATCACGACTTCTATAAAGGTTTCGGCAATCAGTTTGGCCGTAGCTTCAGTCAGTTGACGATTAAAGGCGGCAATACCACCAAAAGCAGACACCGAATCAGCCGCGCGAGCGCGTTCATAAATCTCGGCCTGGGTGCCGCCGCCCATGGCGACGCCGCACGGATTGGCATGTTTGACAATCACCACCGCTTCATCGCTCAGATCGCGCACCAGTGCGAAGGCGGCATCGGAGTCGGCGATGTTATTGTAGGAGATCGCTTTACCCTGCAGTACCGGACAGTCGGCCAGCGACAATCCCTCGTCTTCCGGATCGGCATAAAAAGCGCCGGCCTGATGCGGATTCTCGCCGTAGCGCAACTTATCTGCCGTATTGATAAACTGGCGGGTGAAAATATCCGGGAAGGCGCGCTTGCTGCCATCTTCATTCAGAGATGAAAAGTGATTGGCGATGGCGCCATCATAGGCGGCAGTGTGGGCGAACGCCTTGACGGCCAGTGCCCTGCGACGTGATTCATCCAGCGCATCGTTATCCATCGCCTCAAGCACCATGCCGTAATCGGCAGGATCGACCACAATGGTGACAAACTTATGATTCTTGGCCGAAGCGCGCACCATACAGGGGCCGCCGATGTCGATATTTTCAATCGCGTCCTCAATCGTACATCCTTCTTTGGCGACAGCCTCACGGAAGGGGTAGAGATTGACGCAGACCAGATCAATCTGCTCAATATCATGCTCGGCCATCGAGGCCAGATCACCCTCATTATCGCGGCGCGCCAGAATGCCGCCATGCACTTTCGGATTCAGTGTTTTGACACGCCCGTCCATCATCTCTGGAAAACCGGTATAGTCCGACACATCGCGGCAGGCAACCCCTGCCTTGCGTAGCAGCTTGGCCGTGCCGCCGGTGGAGAGAATGCGCACGCCGCGCTCTGTCAGCGCCCGGGCAAAATCCGCCACGCCTGTTTTGTCTGAAACGCTGATCAGCGCCTGCGAAATGGAAGCCATGATGATACTCCGATGGGGTGATTTAAAGGGCCGCGCAGACTACGCCTTGCCCGTCTGCGCGCAACTACAATGGGCGTGATTAGATTTAACGTCAAAATCACCTCTCGCAAAGAGCGCAAAGAATGATTTTTAATTTTTGATTGATATGAGAGCACTGAGGCGGGCGAACTCTTTATCCACCCGTTCGAGACAATCCTCCACCGCAACGCCGTCGAAATAGTTGCCGACGAGGCCCAGTGGTTTATCGGCCAATAGGGCATCCATCTCTGCGATGAGTTGATGATGGCCCATATCCGGGGCGGGCAGGCGGTTGGTTTTGTTGAAAATATAGAGCAGGTTAGCCGGCTCGATTTTCAAAACCTTGCAGATACATGCCTCTTTTTCCGTATCGTTGAGCAGGCCCGGTTTGAAATGGAAGGTGAAGCCGCGCAGGTGCGGATGCGCCACAAAATCGCGCGAGACAGCTGAATAGAAAACACCATCCACAGCAATAATCCCTGCCGCTGCAGCTATTGTGAGCGCCTTCTTCTCCACCACAACAGCGACCGATTCGATCTCCACTTCATTGACCCATTCCAGTTGCGCCGCGATTTCCGGATGCGCCGCCTTGAGCAGCCTTGACGCCGCCAGCGCCGGCGTGGCGCAGACCAGCTTATCGCACGGGTAGGCGTTATTTTCTGTTTCAACAACATAGCCGTCGGCATGGGCGTGGATGGCATGGATGCTCTGCCCTGTGCGCACATCCAGTTCTTCCGTCAGCGCTGTGATAATCCGGCTCAGGCCACCATCAAAGGTGTAACTGCGCATCACCGATTTATCGCGTGGACGTTTGCGAAACAGCATGTCGGCAGGCATATCGTCGGCCTGTTGGCAGCTCACGGCATTAAAGGCGTGGCGGAACAGGTCGCGGTAATTGTTCGGCCCGACCAGCGTACTGTAATAATCAGCAATCGACTTGCCCGCTTTATCGAGCGAAAACAGCTGCCAGGCATGGGTGATCAACTCGAACCAGTGTAGTTGCGATGGAATCGATACCAGCTGGCTGCCGCCCGCTACCCGGTTGGTCAACAGACGATAACGAAGTTTTTCGCGCCCTTGCATCTGTTCCTTCAGCCCCAGCTCATCCAATATTTTCAGCAATCGGCCATAGGAGTTGAAGCAGGTATGCGTGCCCATCTCCAGCCAGAACGGCGATTCTTCATTGGGCACGGGTTGTGAATGAAAGCAGCCGCCACAGTGGCTCTCCTTCTCCAGCACCAGCGCCTGCATGCCGGCCTGTTTCGCCGCATGCGCCATCGCCAGCCCGGATATCCCGCCCCCGATGATGATCATATCGTATTGCTCTTGCATATCTAATAGAACCTCAACCGGCAGTGACTGTATGAACTTTAGACTGGTAAGCAAGCGCGCATCTAAAGTTATGCAATTTGTATATCTGATTGACAATATACATAAAAACAGACGTGAATGCGGAACTTGGTCGGATTAAGCCCCTATAGTGGATTTAACTACCGTGAGGTGAAGCTATTTTCTATAACCAGGCGGGACTGATTATGAATACCGGGAATTCTCCTGCAATAACTGCAGCACAGGGTGAGCGCCAATGGCTGTGGCGTAGCGGATCACACTCTTCATGCTTGGTAACTGCGAGCCGCCTTCCAATCGGGCAATAGCCGACTGGGTGGTTCCCATGCGACTGGCAACTTCGGATTGGCTAAGGCCTGCGTTGGTTCTGGCGGTAATCAGGGCACTGGCAATTTCGAATTCGTAGGCGTGCTCTTTATACGCTTCGCGCACCTCTGCATCCTGCATCCACTGTTTTTTCAGTTCGGCGAGCCTTGTCATAATCCTGCCTCCTTCATTCGCTGGCGGGCAAGCTCAATAGATGCCCGTGGTGTTTTCTGTCTCTTTTTCACAAACGCGTGCAATACGACAATGCGCTTGCCGACTGCAGTTACATAGATGGCACGCGCAATGCCTGGCTGCGCTTTAAGGCGAATCTCCCAGAGTTTTTCATCCAGATGTTTCACGTAAGGTTCTCTCACCTTGTGTGGTCCCAGGGATTCAAGCATCTCGGCGATATGCAAAAACTTGGCCTTAAATGTTGGATGCAAGGCATTGAGCTCTTCATCCACAACGTCGTTCAGCGTTTCAACTGTCCAGTTCACGCAGGCACAGTATAGCAAAAATGGTATATTGTCAATTTGGGGAAGCGGTGCGGGTCTTGTTTGACGTTGGAATGCTAAAGCGGTGCCTGGTCTTGAATTAAATAAGGCATGCGCCAGGCACCGTTGAGTTTATCTGCCAGACAAGGGTGCTCTGTTTCAGTCTGGCTGGGGCCAAAGTTGAAAATCAAAACCTGGCCACTGATGGCACGAATGAACACGAATTGAAGGGCAGCATGCTGAAGGTGCTTTTGAAGGTATTTATCTGTGTTCATTCGTGCCATCAGTGGCTGGTTTTTTGCCTAACCTTAAGCTATTTCGTATTCATAGTATGCCTTACGCTCAATCAGGCAGGGACTTTATGCACTTTGGCCGGGTGAGCAAGAATGCGTCTTGAGGAACGCGCATCACACTTCCGGTTTTTGCGATGTGATGCTATCACGCATCATAGGTGGCATCATTGGCTGTCCATGGGAGAAACTATGACGCCGGAAGCATTTATCGCCAAATGGTCGGGTTCGGAACTGAAAGAGCGTTCGGCGTCCCAATCGCATTTCAACGACTTGTGTGCTTTGCTTGGCGAGCAGAATCCTACCGATGCCGATCAGGCTGGTGATTGGTTCTGCTTTGAGAAGGGCGCTAAAAAAACCGGCGGTGGAGATGGCTGGGCCGATGTCTGGAAGCGCGGCCATTTCGGCTGGGAGTATAAAGGCCCCGGCAAGGATCTGAACAAAGCCTATCAGCAGTTGCAGCGCTATGCCGTGGCGCTGGAGAATCCGCCGCTATTGGTGGTTTCGGATTGTCGCGACATTA
>JALUWF010000302.1 GCA_027019785.1 Mariprofundus sp.
CTGCACAAGCCGGGGAGCAATTCAACCTTTTAGTCCACGTTCAATTGCCGCATATTCCGACATTCCCACTCGGATTTTATTCAGGAGGTATGCCATGATAAAAATCAATTCATCGAATAGACCCAAAGCCCTGCCTGCCATCGCGCTTGCGGCAGGATTATTGTTCGCCTCCACAGCCATGGCCGCAGAGCATCAACCGGACGGTTTTGATGCCAATCATGATGGCCAGATCACCTTTGAGGAGGTGATGAAAAAATTGGAGAAATCGGCCCGTACAACCTTTGACGCCATGGATCATAACAAAGATGGCGTGCTGTCGAAAAAAGATTTCGACGATGTGCGCGACGGCATGCAAAAGCTGCAGGACTGGCTGCATGATCTACTCAAACCATTCATCAAGGATGATATGCCCAAGTCCCACCCCATGTCCGTTTAGGTTTAGGTAGCCATCGCCAGCGCCGTGACCCGGCGCACATTAATCATATCATTCACAACCATACTATCCTCTATTTCATGTCATTCTGTTTCATGTGTATGAAACAGAATGACATGAAATAGAGTAGGAGTGAACATGGCCAATTTTCAAACACACTGCACTGTCGCAGCAGGCGGTTCCATCGTTGCAACGGCTGTCTGCGTGCAATCGGGCATGGCTGACCACACGCAGGGGCTGCTATTGATATCACTGGGCACGCTGGCAGGTATTCTGCCCGATATCGATTCGGATCATTCAATACCGACGCGGCTGGTATTTAATGTCATCAGCTTTGCCGTCGCCATTGGGAGCCTGTTTGCACTGCTGGGACAGGTAAACTTGCTCTACCTGCTGGGCATATCCCTGATCAGTGCCCTGTTCGTGCGTTATATTGCCTACGCCCTGTTTGCCGGCATCACCGAGCATCGCGGTCTGTTTCATTCGCTGCCGGCAGCACTGCTATTTGGTTTAAGCACCGTTTCAATCGGCATTCATATGCTGGGGTGGTCGTTGCATTTCGCCTGGTTAGCAGCTGCTTTTGTCAGTGGCGGTTACCTGCTGCATCTGCTGCTGGATGAAATATACAGCGTCAATTTTATGGGTAGCACGCTCAAGAAATCATTTGGCAGCGCACTGACCCTGTTCACCCGATCGTCCTGGTTATCTTACCTGCTGCTCTACGCCATCGTCGGCGCAGGATTTTATCTATTACCTATGCCCAATCACCTGATTTAACGGCAACCAAACAGAAAATCTGAAAACCCTGGCCACTGATTCCACGAA
>JALUWF010000303.1 GCA_027019785.1 Mariprofundus sp.
AAATCACTTGCGCACAAAACAGCATCCGTTCAGCTAACACATGAAAAAAACGGTACCTATTTTGCGTGCCATAGAGGTAGTGTTTTGATGTGAATATTATGCTTGACTTCCCTATGACAGGGGTCAGGAGTGAGGACTTGCATGCCTACGTTCTGTTGTATACACTTTCAGTGTGTACAAATGTAGGAGAGCAACATGACGACAACCAAGGTATTTAAAAACGGAAATTCTCAGGCCGTGCGCTTGCCGAAGGCATTCAGCTTTGATGTGGATGAGGTTGAGATATTCAGGCGTGGGGATGAGGTGATCCTTCGCAAGAAACCCGCCAGTCTGACAGAAGCATTCAAGCTTCTCAGCGACATGCCTGCTGATTTCTTTCCTGACGGGAGACATGATTTGCCATCTGAAGAGAGAGCGTCGCTGTAGTGGCGGCGACATACCTGATCGATACCAATATCTGTATCTATATCACCAAACATCATCCACTCAGTGTGATGCATCGCTTTGAGCGACTGCAGCCGGGTGATGTCGTTATGTCATTTATCACTTATGGGGAACTCTTGTTTGGTGCAGAAAAAAGCAGTTACAGAGAATCAACGGTAAAGAAGTTGCAGCGCCTTGTCGAGCTGATTCCGATCGAACTGCCTGGCCCGGAAATATCAACCCATTACGGGAAAATCAGGGCACATCTGGAAAAGAGGGGCAGGCCAATAGGGGCAAATGATCTCTGGATTGCCGCACATGCACGCTCCAGAGAGATGACGCTGGTAAGTAATAATCTCAAAGAATTCGAGCGCGTGCCGGGGCTGCGCATGGAGAACTGGGCATGAGTGAAATAGTATTGACTGGCGTGATTGTTTTAATTCTGGTCTTGTGGTTTTTGCACCATCGCAATCAGCAGAAAATGTTGGAGTCATTGCAATCCTCGCTCCAAACATTGATGGATGAAGTCGCTACGCAAAAAAATATCGATGAATCTCATCATAAGGAAATGACTGATCAGAAGGTAGCCAATGCGGCGTTGCAGGAGAAGGCGCAGCAGGCTGAAAAGAATGTGCTTGAGCTTAAGCAGTCGCTGGTTGAAAAAGAGGCGGCAATCCAGGCTCTGCATCGTGAATTATCCGATGAGAAATCCAATATCACGGAACTGGAAACGCGCCTTGCCGAAGAGCGTAAAGCTGCCACTGAGAAACTGGCCTTGCTGGAAGATGCCAAAGAGAAGCTGGGCAATGAGTTTAAAGTGCTGGCCAATCAGATTTTTGAGACCAAGGGGAAAACATTTTCGGAGCAGAACCGGGCTAGTCTGGATGAGGTATTAAAACCCATGCGTGAACAGCTGGGAGATTTCCGAAAGCGCGTGGATGAGGTGCATCTTAACGACGCCAAAGATCGGGCCAGCCTGCGCGAGCATCTGGCGCAACTCGAAGGTTTAAACCGTCAGATGTCCGAAGATGCGCTGAATCTGACGCAGGCACTGAAAGGGGAGAGCAAGGCGCAGGGCAACTGGGGTGAAATGATTCTGGAACGTATTCTGGAGACATCCGGTTTACGCGAAGGCCATGAATTTTTGCGCGAAGATTCGACCGACATCGGTGGCGGCAAACGGCACAGGCCGGATGTGATTGTGCGCATGCCGGGCGATAAACATATTATTATCGATTCCAAGGTGTCGCTAACCGATTATGAGCGGGCTTTGTCGGCCAATGAATCCGCAGACCGCAAGCAGGCAATCAAGGCGCATGTGAGCAGTTTGAAAAATCATATCCGGAGCCTGTCGGATAAACGCTATGATCAACTGCCGAATATCCACTCGCCCGATTATGTGTTGATGTTCGTACCCATTGAGGGGGCGTACATGATGGCCATTGAAGCAGATCAGGGCATTTTTGAGGCGGCGTTCGATAAACGCGTGGCGGTAGTCACGCCTTCGACATTGTATGCGACGCTGAAATTAATTGAGCAACTGTGGCGCTATGAACACCAGAGCGAGAACGTGGTGAAGCTGATCGATCGGGCCAGCTTATTGCATGACAAAATGGTCAGTTTCGTTGAGTCGTTTGAAGATGTCGGTAGACGCTTGGGGCAGGCACGTGATTCGTATGATATGGCACTTGGGCGCATCAAAACCGGCCCCGGCAATGTAATCAATCAAATTGCCACCCTGGGTAAACTGGCTGGTAAGACTAAAAAAGAATTACCCAAATATCTGACAGAAAGCTCCGCCCTTGAAGATCAAACAGATCATATCTTAAAATTAACTGATGATCCAATCTGAATAATTTCATACGCACGATGGAAGCGGGTGTGAGTCCTGTGCTATCCAGATCGCTAATTTCAATATCAAGTGGCCAGTATGAATTGGCAGTGCTGGCTCCTTTTATCCGCGCCGACGGAATAGTGTCATGGTGGTATTACTTACCCATTACGTTAGTCAACGTGTTAGCTGGCGTTGCATCTCCTGCCAGCGTGTTGCCAGCCGTTTGGCGGACACAGGTACCGATGTCTTGATGCTTTGCGCGAACAGGGCGATGCGTAGTTCTTCCAGTAGCCAGCGGAATTCATGCAAAGGTTGCGCCTCCAGATGCATCTGTTGCCGTTGTGTCATTTCCTGTTGATAGGGTTGCCACAGGGATTGAATGATCCCGGCATTGATCTGATCCTGTTTGAGACGGGGGCCGGCACGACTTAAACGGATTTCAGCGGCTTGCATAAAGCGTGGCAGATGTGCCAGCCAGCGGGCTGGCGTTTGCGCTATGAAGCCGGGATAAATCAATTGATCTATCTGCGCCCGAATATCATCGACGACAGGCTTTAAAGCGGCGGATCGTATTTGGGACAATGATTGTTGCAGGCTTGCATGCGCCTTGAGTGCTTCACATACGTACAGCGCAATCGCCTCGCCTTGTCGCACGACTTTTGATTTTCTGGTTTGCACCAGATGTTCAAAATCCCGCTGGCTGCGCGGGTAGTTTTTTTCATGATCTGATGTTGCATCATCTAAGCTTACATCTGAAGTTGCAGCATCAAAAAATACCGCATCAAAGGCATTGCAGATGATCTGATCGAGCAGATCATCACTGTTACCTATGGTGGCGTAATACAGGTAAATTTCCCGCTGTCTGGGCATGCTTTGCTTCAATAATTTTACCTGTGCAGACAAGGTCAGCATCATCAAACGACGGCAACCTGCATGCATGGCCTGATGCGCCAGCGCTTCATTCTCAAATAACGCAATCGCCACCGATTGCTGATGATCGACAAGAGCAGGATAAAACTGCATCACTGAACGCCCTTGCTGGCGCTCAATGGATGACGGCAACACATCGAAATCCCAACGGGTAATGCCTGTGCGACTGATATCCGCATTCGTGCCGGCCTGTTGGATATGCTCACGCAGCTGCGCGGAAAACTGATGTTGTAGCAGTGGTAAGTTGGAACTCTGCGCAATGCTCGTGCCATGCTCATTCAATACTGCAAAATTCATACGTAAGTGATGCGATAAGGCATCCAGATTCCAATCCCGATACCCAACCTCAACGCCGGTCATACGCTTTAGCTCTTTGGCAAAGGCAAACAGCAACGAGCCTTCACCAAAGGTCATGCTTTCGGCACATGCTCTGGCAAATTGAGGTGCTGGCACAAAATTCTTGCGCAAGCCCTTCGGCAATCCCTTGATCAATAATCTGAGTTTTTCTTCCAGCATGCCCGGCACCAGCCATTCAAAACGCGCCGCATCCAGTTGTCCCAATGCCTGCATAGGCACGCGCACAGTTACCCCGTCGGCCTTGTGCGTGGGATCGGCTGTACCTGAGGGATCAGCTTTGCCTGAGGAATCAAAACGATATTGTAATTTTAATTTCAGCTTGTTGATTTGCATGACATTGGGAAAGCGTGACAAATCGATGTCGCCGCATAGGTCGTTGAGCAACATCGCCTTGTTCAAAAATAACAGGTGGGGCTGTTGCTGTTCGGCTGTTTTGCGCCATTGCTCGAATAATTTGCCACTGAACACATGCGCGGGAATGATCTGATCAAAGAAGTCATAACGCACCTGCTCTTCGCTCATCAAATCCTTGCGGCGGGTTTTATGTTCCATTTTTTCAATATCATGTAGTAATTTCTGATTGTGTTTGAAAAACGGTGCATGGCAGTGGAATTCATGCATCACCAGGGCATGGCGAATAAACAGCTGGCGTGACACGACCGGGTCGATGGCACCGAAACCTGTGCGCCGCCTAGCCACAATCGGCAGGCCGTATAAGGAAACTTTCCCAAACACCAACACTTGTGCCTGTTTGGATGACCAGTGCGGTTCGCTGTATTGGCGTTTGATCAAATGCCCGGCCAGCTCTTCCAGCCAGGCAGGGTCAATCGGGGCTATGGTGCGGGCAAACAGACGCGATGTTTCAACCAGACTACCGGCCATGAACCATTGTGGCGGCTTTTTGGCCAGCGGTGATCCCGGGAAAATAGATAATTTCAGGTTGCGTGCGCCTAAGAAACCCTTGTCTGGACTTTTTACCGCAACATGACTCAATAAGCCTGCCAGTATCGCCTTATGAATCGCATCTGGTGTTGCCGCCTGTTGGTTCAGGCGCAAGCCCAGTTCACGCGCAACTATCAGCAATTGCCCATGCAAATCGTGCCATTCACGCATCCGCATATAGACCAGATAATGTTGCTGGCATATTTTTTTCAATCTGGATTTACTGAGTTGACGGGATAGTTCCTGATACCAATGCCATAGCTTCAGCCAGGACAAAAAATCCGATGTCTTATCACGAAACAGGCGGTGCTTTTCATCCGCCTGCGATTGTGCATCAGTGGGGCGCACACGCGGATTCTGCACCGATAGCGCGGCCACAATAATCAGCACTTCATCCAGACTGCGCTCCCGCTCTGCCTGCATCAGCATACGTGCCAGACGAGGATCGACAGGCATGCGCACCAGCTTTTTACCTGTCGCCGTCAGGGTGTTTTTCTCTACGGCCTGCAACTCTTCGAGCAAATGGTAGCCGTCTGAAATGGCCCGTTTTTCCGGTGGTTCCATGAAGTTAAAGGCCTGAATATCACCCAGCCCCAGATTCATCATCTGCAGAATCACGCTACCCAGATGGGTACGCCGAATTTCCGGATCGGTATGTTCAGGGCGCTGATTAAACTCATCTTCGCTGTACAGACGAAAACAGACGCCTGCCGCCACGCGCCCACAACGCCCCGCCCGCTGATTGGCGCTGGCTTGTGAAATGGCTTCAATTGGTAAGCGCTGCACCTTGCTTTGGGCGCTATAACGGGAAATACGCGCCAGACCGGAATCAATCACAAAACGAATGCCGGGCACGGTTAATGATGTTTCCGCCACATTGGTCGCCAAGACAATGCGCCGCCCATGATGCGACTTGAACACGCGATCCTGCTCTGCTGGTGATAATCGGGAATACAGGGGTAGAATTTCAGTATCGCGCATCAGATGCTCTTGCAGGGCATGGGCGGTATCACGAATCTCCCGCTCGCCCGGCAGGAAGATGAGAATATCACCCAGAGGATCATACGATGCGGCTTCATCGACTGCCGTAATCAGAGCATGAGAAAATGCGCGTTCGGCATTGTTATCAGTCGCAGTGACCGGACGATATTCAATATTAACCGGAAAACTGCGCCCGGAGACTTCGATGATGGGGGCGTGATTGAAAAATTCGGAAAAGCGTTCGGTATTGATTGTGGCTGATGTGATAATCACTTTCAAATCAGGTCGTTTGGGCAATATGTTTTTCAGATAACCCAGCAGAAAATCAATATTGAGACTGCGCTCATGCGCTTCATCAATAATAATTGTATCGTAATGGTTCAGATTCGGATCCTGCTGAATTTCAGCCAGCAAAATACCATCAGTCATGAGTTTAATATACGTGTTGCCCTGCGTATGATCAGAAAACCTGACTTTATAGCCCACATCTTTACCTAATGGACTGTTGAGCTCTGCGGCAATACGTGTCGCCACACTGCGCGCCGCAATGCGCCGTGGCTGGGTATGGCCAATCATGCCATGCATACCGCACCCCAGTTCCAGACAGATTTTAGGAATTTGTGTGGTTTTTCCCGATCCCGTTTCCCCGGCCACAATCACCACCTGTGACTGCCTGATTGCATCAGCAATACGCTGCCGTTTCTGAGATATTGGTAACGATTCGGGATAGGTCACCGCAGGCATATTCTGTTTGCGCAACAGCAACTGCTGTTGCGACTGTTGAATATCTTTCTCCAACTGCGCAAAGCCCTGCATGATATTTTTACGTTGTTTCAAGCGGGTATGCATTCGCTTTAAACGGTTGCGAAAAGGTTTTTGTTGTCCCTTTGCACAATGTTGTATGGCCGATGCTAATTGTGATAATTGATCTGATCCGGGCTGTTGCTCTGCTTGTGTCATAGATGGCGCAAGTATATATAATTTTCAATGAGGACGGCTATATCGGACTATATGGACAACTTCAGATGCATTTATGAATTGGAAAATACTCGCCTGAACATTGGTTTTCACGCTGTAACAGACTGATAACGTGTGCGAACCATTCGGCGCAATCATGATGCGGTTGTCAGCGGTATTGGCGC
Organism: Mariprofundus sp.; assembly: GCA_027019785.1. Classification (GTDB taxonomy): domain Bacteria; phylum Pseudomonadota; class Zetaproteobacteria; order Mariprofundales; family Mariprofundaceae; genus Mariprofundus. The sequence continues at coordinate 6,610 of JALUWF010000303.1, forward strand.
TCTCTACGCAGAGCATGCTGCGGTAGCCATCCTCGCCCATATCGCCAATGGCAAAATAGGTGTGTAGCGCCTCAGTGATGGTGATATATGCATCGCTCAGGTTGGTCGTGTTGCGGCTTTGCAATCCATCAGTCAAGATCAGCCCATGTACGATCTGTTTTCACGCCCTGTGACCGACATTGCCGGCATTGGTGCAACGATTGCAAAGCGCCTTTCGGCGCGCGGCGTGAACTGTCTGGGCGATCTGCTGCTGCATCTGCCCAAGGATTATCTTGATGATCGTCATATTATGCCGGTGAACAGGCTGACGGAAGGGCAGAGCGCGCGCATTTGCGGGCGTATCGTTTCCCGGCAGGCGCGTGGGTTCGGGCGCAGCCGTCAGGTGGTGCTGAGGGTGGCCGATGATTCCGGACAGATCTCGCTCAACTTTTTTCATTCCGGTTATATGATGACTGATGCCCGTTTGAGTGAAGGACGCGAAATCTCCGTGCGCGGCGTAGCCGAATGCTGGAAGGGCTTCTGGCAGATGAATCATCCCGACTGGTGTGTTCTCGAAGCCTTTCAGCCCGGTTTTCAGCCGCTCTATGCTTCGCTGGCCGGACTGGGCGGTAAACGCATCCACACGATGATTCAGCATGTACTGGCCCTGCTGCCAACGAGTTCGGGCAGCCCGCTGGATGTCGAACTGGCGACGCAGTTCCAGCTGCCGACATTGCGGCAGGCCATGAAGCAGTTACATCAGCCCGACGGACTGGATGACGGGCTATTGGAAAAAGCTTTGGCGCGACTGAAAAGTGAGGAGGTGATCGTCTATCTGCATCTGATGCGGGAGAAAAAGCGGCAGGCCGATTGTCCGGCCGTGGCGTTACAGGGCGAGCCGTGCAGCGAACAGCTATTGAACAGTTTGCCGTTTCCATTAACCGAAGCGCAACAGCAGGCCTGGCGTGATATTGCTGCTGATCTGGAATCGGGCCAACGCATGCACCGGTTGCTGCAGGGCGATGT
>JALUWF010000304.1 GCA_027019785.1 Mariprofundus sp.
CGAGATCGACGTAGCGCCGGCAAATCGCCGCGACCCGATGCCAGCTCTCGCCGCTCAGGCGCGCCACTGCGGCAAACGGCATCTCGCGCGCGAGCATCAGCACCAGGGCCTCGAACAGCAGCGTGAAACCCGAGAGCTTTCCCGCCCAGTCCGGCTCCACCTGGCGCACCGCGCCGCTGGGCAGCCTCACTCGCGGGATACGGACCTGCAGGTAGCACTCGTGCTGGAAGAAATTCAGGTGCCGGTAGCGCTTGCTCACCGTGTCATGTACCGGGTGGGTGCCCGCCTCTGCGGGCACGGCGAACCGGCTGCCGGGGGTAAAGTCGATGCCGATGGTCAGCGTCTTCGCCACCGCGTCCAGGTCAACAGCGACCACATGCCATGGCTCGGAAATGCCCAAGGCGGCCTCGAAAAGCTTCTCGTTCATCAGGGTCCGGTCCGTTATCAGTGAGGTGCGGCTACTATAGGGCCGCCCACTCAGATTTCAAAAGAGGCAAATTTGTGCACCATGTGTATACCCACCGTCATGGAAAGGTAATTCTTCTGGAAAGAAAAAGACCACTGAAGCCTTCTGTGATAATGACACTAAAGCACACAACCGGGCTAGGAGGAATATTAACGCTTTATTTCTACGATGATCCTAATAAGCAGTGGCTCACGCATAAAGACTACATTGAAGGCGATAACGGAGGTGCGCAATGAAGCACATCTTAGTGAAATTTTTGAGTGTATCCGTTTTGGGTCTTATGTCTCTAGTGGTATCTTCGGGCGTAGGCTTTGGTGCGCAGCAGCCAGTAGGTGGCCAGCTACATGATTTGCCAGGTAGGATTATCGCCTTGGCGTATCTTGTGTCTCAGGATCCCGGGGACTTCGAGGAAGATTTTCTAAACAAACCGGGGAATAAGTATCTGAAGATGCCATTTAAACAAATCTTTCGGATGTTCCCGCATGATTATGGGCTAACCGGAGCGCTAGGATTCATCTCGAATTATTGCATTGTTCAATTGACGCCCGGCTTTTTCTGCGGAGATCGCAAACTCCCGGCGAATTCACAAGGCGGATACCTCTTTGTATCGGACTGGATTACGAGTCACGGGAAGCCTTACATACTGATGATTGTGGGGCTGCTGGCTCCTGGGCAAACAAGCATAGTGAGAATTACAGCAGATGGCAAGATGAATGTGCTGTATAGCAGTTTTAGCAAAAGGAACGAGTGTGAATTCAAGGCATCAGCTTTGGAGTGGAATGTA
>JALUWF010000305.1 GCA_027019785.1 Mariprofundus sp.
GATGATGTTGACCACATCAGCCGCCTCGTCCCAGTTCTGCACATGAATCAAAGCGCCATGCGTTTCTACCGATGCGCGTGCAATCGCCCTGCGTGGCAGCACAGTCAAATGCGCCTCAATGGCGGCGACGACCTGATCCAGCAGGTGTTTGTCGGTGGAAATCAGAATACTTTGCGCCGCCTCGTCATGCTCGGCCTGCGACAGAAAATCCGCCGCGATCCAGGCCGGATTACCTGTATCCGCCACCACTACAATTTCAGATGGGCCGGCAATCATATCAATGCCGCAGGTACCGAATACCTGCCGTTTGGCTGCTGCAACAAATTTGTTGCCCGGGCCGACAATTTTATCAACCGCAGGAATCGTCTCGGTACCATAAGCCAGCGCCGCCACTGCCTGTGCACCTCCCACGGCAAAGCCGCGCTGCACGCCGGACACATGGGCTGCCGCCAGCACCAGTTCATTGATTTTACCGCCCTGCGTCGGCACTACCATGACAATCTCTTCCACCCCGGCCACATTGGCAGGCACTGCATTCATTAACACAGATGACGGATAAGCAGCCTTGCCGCCCGGCACATACAAGCCGACCCGATCCAGCGGCGTGATGCGCTGCCCCAGCGTCATGCCGATTTCATCGGTGTATTCCCAGTTTTCCTGTTTTTGATGTTTGTGATAGCTGCGGATGCGATCCGCCGCCAACTGCAGCGCTTCACGATCCATGTCCGACACGCTGTTCCATGCTTCGAGCATGCGCTCGGGCGTAATTTCAATGGATTCGCCCGTACAGGCCCAGCCATCAAAACGCTCGGTATAGTCACACAACGCCGCATTACCGCGCTGTTTGACATCGGCCAGAATGCCGGCAACCAACCCCTGCACATCATCGCCGGTATCGGCCTCGCGCGACAGCAACGCATCAAGTTTATCGGCAAACCCATCCTGCCCGGAATCCAATCGAAGAATTTTACTCATATTTCACCCTGTTTGTTTTATAATCTTTCACCGGTCGCGCCTGCGACATTTGTGCATCCTGCACATCACAGACCACGCAAAGCACGCAGATGAAAAACGGAAAATAACGGCAACTCAGTAGTTGATAGTAAACAACTATGCCGATAGGGGTCGGGAAGAATGACCTCCCCGCCCTCCAAACCGTACGTGCGGTTCTCCCGCATACGGCTTTCCAGTCGGTAGTTTCATCATCGTGATTGACTCGCCAGTTCATGCGCTGTTTTCATG
>JALUWF010000306.1 GCA_027019785.1 Mariprofundus sp.
GATTTACACGTCATCCCCGAATGATTTTATCGGGGATCCACTGTCTGATATGGATTTCCGATACAGCCTTCGGAAATGAGGGGATATTCAACAGCATATTTGATGTCAAACCGCGAATTCACACGAATGAACGCGAATAAGTGGATCCCCGATACAGGCATTCGGGGGTGACACGATGGAGTAGTCTAGAGAAAGCAAGGAAATACTGGTGATTTTAATGCGATTGCCCTGCTTTGCCGGATGACGCTTCGCTTTTTCGGCCTACATGGTTTTATCATGCGATGTTGGTCTGGGATTAAAGTCGGGGAAGGGGTGGGCGATAACTAATGGGTATGCAGGTAGAATCATCGCCTGGTCAGGGCAGGAAGTCCTTTGTGACATGGCATGATGTCGTCACGTGATGCGAAGACTAAATCTTTTTTCTAAAGTTCCCTTTTTCTTCGCCGATGATTAGTAGTAACACCGGGATGATTGATAGAATCAGGTCGATTGGATCAGATCAGCCCACGGGCAAATGCAACACGCCCACCGTGACAAGGCATGATGTCGTTCACGTATTACATACTCAAGGAGAGATACAATGGCACTATCCGTACAAACCAATATGGCGGCTATTACCGCACTGAAAAACCTCAGTAACAACAGCGCAAACATGAATAATTCATTGAACCGTCTGTCGTCCGGCTTCCGGATCAACAGTGCGGCCGATGATGCATCCGGTTTTGCTATTTCATCCAAACTGAGTGCACAGAACGGGCGTTTGAAAGCAGCCAGTCAGAATGCTACTCAGGCAACAGCCATGGTGAAGATGGCTGATGCAGGTGTGAACCAGATACAGAATATGGTGAATCGTATACAGACTTTGGCTACACAAGCTGCATCAGCTAATAATGCAGGTGAACTTGGAAAGCTGGATGCAGAACGTGTAAAGCTGGAATCCGAGATTAACAAAATTGCCAACTCTACTAACTACAACGGTGTGAACTTGTTGAACGGACAAAATGCAGGTACCTTTGTGAAAGGGACTGCGGCGACTGCAGCTGTGCTTAGTACTGCAGCGACGGGAACAACCGTTGGTATTGCTATATCGGGTACTGCTACTTATGCAGAAGCAGCTAAGTTTACAGTAACGCAAAATACAGATGGTACAATCACCAGCATTACAGCAGATACAAACCTCACTAATGCCACAACTGGTGCCCTTCTTGCCACTGCCGGTACAAACTTACTTGCCTCACCTCAGACGGCAGTAGGTGCGGTAAATACTGTGGGCGGTTTGACGTTCACTTCTTCTGCGGCAACGACCACACCACCGGCATCAGTAACTACAACATCTTCAGCGGCTAGTGTTGCTGGTACAGCGACAGGTGTCACCGCATATACTGCTGCGCAGGCATTCCAAGTTGGATCTGATAATAATACTAATAATCAAGTGACTGTAAACTTGAAAAATAGCTACACGACCACTTCGCTGGGGCTGGGTTCGGGGGATATTCTTACTCAAGGTAATGCACAGACTTATATCGATACTGCAAAAGCAGCGTTGAATAAGCTAATTACCAACCGTGCTGATTTGGGTGCTACTCAGAATCAGTTGGGCTTTGTTCAGGCTAACCTGGCTACCAGTATCGAGCAGACGACTGCATCAGTATCATCCATTAAGGATGCTAATATGGCTGCCGAGATGGCCAACTTCACGAAGAACAAGATCCTGACTCAGGCTGGTACTTCGATGTTGGCGCAGGCTAATCAGGTTGCAAAGAACGTACTGACACTGTTCAGGTAAAAGGTATAGTCCCTCTCCCTGTAATGGGGGAGGGATTTTCCTTAATTCTATCTTAATAAGATAAAGGAGGTAAAAGCCATGACTGCAATCAACACAGCTATACAAACCAGTCCTGTTTTTTCTTCTCCCGCTTCGAGTGTCGCAGCAGTCAGGTCGGGAGGAACACCAGCAAGCGCTCCTGCCGTTTCCAAACAGGTTTCTCAGCAAGGCTCTGGTGCTCAGCCATCAGTGCAAGATGTAAAACAAGCTGTTCAACAGGCCAATGCATCGATTCAGGGATCAAATGAATCAATTTCATTCGGGTATGAAGCGCAACTGGGGCAATTGGTGGTTCAAGTATCCGATAAGAAAACTGGCCAAGTGATTCAGCAATTGCCATCGAAAGATTTTATCCAGTTTCAGTTGCATATGCGTGCCATGGTCGGCTTGTTCCTGGATAAAAAAGCCTAACCCATGCCTGTCTCGAGTAGTACATCAGGTCAGTCTATTGCCAGTCTGATCTCGGGACAGGTCGCCGGTTTTAATGTGCCGGGTGCAGTCGATGGATTGCTCGGCGTTAAAAAGTTCGAAATTGCCCAATTACAGAAAAACCAGGATGCCGCAAAGGCACGGCAGACTGCATTGTTAAAAATCAATGATGCGGTCACCAGTTTACGAAACACAGCCATCGGCATGGCCGATAGTGCTTCTTTTTTTGGCTATACCGCCAGTCTCAGTAGCAATTCTTCAACCGTTACCGCCTCAACCTTGCTGGATGTCAGCGGTACATCCGGGCTTGCCGCAGGGCAGCACAGCATTAAGGTTTCTCAAGTCGCTCAGGCCGAGCGGCTCTCCTCCTCATCCGCTGTAAAAGATAGCGCGGGCACTGCGATTAGCAGCGCTTCGAACGCCTTGAATCTCAGTGGTAGTTTTACACTGGCTGGTGTCACAGTGAGTGTGGCTACCGGCGATTCCATCAATAATATTGCAGCCAATATTAATCAACTCAATACCGGTGCATCGGCAACGGGCGTTACCGCCTCGGTGATGAAGGTGGGAACCAATGATTTTCGTTTGATTCTGGCCTCGGATACGACCGGGGCGACGGGTTTTACACTAAGTGGTACGGCTCTGAATGCTGGAGGTGTGCCGCCGGGGACATTGGCCGGGTTGCAATTGGGTGCGACGGGGCAAGCCAATGCCTATCAAACCTTGCAGGCGGCGCAGGATGCCAATATATCTATCGACGGACTGGCACTGACACGTAGCAGTAATACCATCACCGATGCGCTTTCCGGTGTGACGCTGAGCCTGAAACAGGCCGACCCGAATGTGACCGTGAATATGAGCATTGGTGTGGATCAGAAAGCCCTGCGCGCCAATGTGCAGAGCTTCGTGGATGGCTATAATAGTTTGCAGAAGCTGATTGCAGCTCAGTTTAAGTTTGATGCCAAAACAGGGGTTGGCGGCATATTGTCCGGTAATCCGCTACTGACGACGATTCAATCGTCTATGTCCAATAGCCTAATGCAGACGGTGCCGGGGTTGGCGGCAAGTAAAAATAGTTTGGTAATGATTGGTGTGGAGCCGGATCAAACGGGGCAACTCTCGATTAACCCGAGCCGTTTCGATAATTTCCTGGCCAATGATCCCAATGCTATTCGCGATGTGTTTGTGGCGCAGGGCAGCAGCGCCAATAACAGTTTGCAGTTTTTAACCAACGGCCTGACCACGCCATCAGGCACATATAGTGTGAACATTACGCAGGCTGCAACCAGGGCGACGTTGACGGGGGCAACCAGTCTGACAGGAGGGTTGGCGGGCGCTGATACGGTCACCATTACCGATACGGGTTCAGCCCGCAAGGCCACGATCGCATTGACTGCGGGGCAAACGCAAAGCCAGATTATTTCTGCCCTCAATACGGAGCTTTCAGCTACATATACCGAACAGCATCAACTTGCTACGGCATTGACTGTACCCGGTCCCCCTGCCACTCCTGCCAATGGTTCGACGACATTTTCGGCACTGGGGAAGAATGTGGCAGCGGGCGATACCATTTCTATTAGTGGTACGTTGCGATCAGGGGTGCCAGTCAGCGGGACGTATTCCGTGTTGAATCCGGCTACTGATACGATTTCCGGTTTACTATCGGCCATTCAGAGCACATTTAACCAGGAAGTCTCTGCAACGATCGATACAGCTGGTAAGGTGACAATTACCGATGCGACCACCGGTGATAGCCAATTGACCATAGGTATGGTGGCAAATAATCAAGGCGGCGGCGCACTGGGCTTTGGTGCTGATACGATAGTACAGGAAGGGCGTTATGCACTGCCGGTGCAAGCGGTGATTTCCGGCAATGGCATTGCCTTTGAATCCACATCATTCGGCGCGAGTGGTGGTTTTACTGTTGCACAAAGCGTGGATAATCTCGGCTTGGGTGCAACCAGCAAAACGGCCACAGGATTGGATGTGGTGGGAACTATCAATGGATTAGCTGCAACAGGGTCCGGTCAGTCGCTGCGCGGAACAACGGGCAATGTGGATGGTTTATCCTTGATGTACACGGGGGCTACCACGGGTGCCGTGGGCAATGTCACCGTCGGTATCGGTATCGGGGCAGCCTTTGATGGTTCGTTGGATATGTTTTCCAACCCGGTGGCTGGATTGATCCAGAATAGTGTGAATTCAGAACAGACCACTGTGGATAATCTGACCACCCGGATGAATGATCTTACGCGGCAGATGGAACAGCAACGGGTCACCTTAACCGCCCAATTCACTACCATGCAGCAGGCGCTGAACACATTGCAACAGTCCAGCAGCTTCCTGACGGCGCAAACCAGTGCGCAGAACGCCAAGGCTTAGACTACAGATACTGGAATCGGACTACCTTCACGCTAAAGACCAAACCCTGTCCACGAATGTCACGAATATCCACGGTTCATTTGAAGGGTTTGGATTGTATGAGAAAGAACAAAGCAATATCAAGAGCGAACCACGAATGGACACGAATGAACACGAATACAGGCATCAGTTTCAGGGCAATCGTGCGTATACTGACGAAGTCGGCCACCCTGTAGAGGCGGTTAATCCTGCTGGACTTGGGCTATTCTGCAGTGTGTTTCACTACGTTCTTCCAGAAAACTCCATCCCGTCATCCCCGAATGCCACTATCGGGGATCTAGTTACCTATGGATTCCCGATAAAAACCTCGGGAATGACGTGCTTTTTAATACTTCGGAATAAGTTGTTCATGCGCTTGCTTGCCCTGCGTTCGCCTCTAAAATTCGTGTTCATTCGTGCCATTCGTGAATAAAGCCTTTGATCTTCTTTTTTTGAGAAACCCTCTAAAGTCTAAGTCTGTCCACGAATATCACGAATCGCCTTGCTTACGGGTAACGTACAGATACTTTATCCACGGTTCCGCTTCCCTCTGTTCCTGCGTTTTGATTTTATTCGCGTGTATTCGCGTCCATTCGCGGTTCATTTGAAAGGTTTGAAGTGTATGAGAAAGAACAAAGCAATATCAAGAGCGAACCACGAATGGACACGAATGAACACGAATACAGGCATCAGTTTCAGGGCAATCGTGCGTATACCGACGAAGTCGGCCACCCTGTAGAGGCGGTTAATCCTGCTTTTTAATACTTCGGAATAAGTTGTTAATGCGCTTGCCTGCATTCGCCTCCAGGATAACGCATATTCTTCCTTTAGTTGGCAACTCTGATGCCGATATAATTATATAACACAGACAGGGCGATGAGCGTCCAATCAAAGCAACTGCATGGAGGCAGCAATGACACGTTATCAGGCATATCAGGGCAATCAGGTTGACGGGGCGGGGCCATTGGGGCTTGTACTACTCACCTACGAAGCATTATATAAATCACTGGGAAAAACCCGCATGGCCATTTTGGCCGGAGATATGTGCGCGGAAGCGACACAGACGGGCTTTGCGATGGAAGCGTTGATTGAGCTATCCAGTAGCTTGAATATGGAAGAAGGGGCCGATATTGCTCAGAGCCTGGCCAGTCTTTATGCATATATGATGAATCGTATCACGGAGGGGCTGTGTTCCGGTTCCACAGAATCTATTGATGAAGTGATCAGGTTGGTGCAGGAGTTAAGGGAAGGCTGGATGCAGATGTCACAACAACAGCAAAAGAATCAGCAAACAGAACGCCCACAACTTAGGGTCGTTGCCGGATGATTGTGCCGGTGGATCAGCATGCAGCAGTAAGCGCAGAACAATCCATTGCTGCATGCCGATCTCTTCTGGATGCATTGAATTGGTCGATTCAGCATCGAAAGTGGTCGCGGGTCACACAGCTTGCTGTGGAATATTCCGAACAGGTCAGGGGGCTGGCCGCGAATGCAGATGAACGCTTAAGAGGGGATTTGATCCAGTTGGAGATACGGCATCGGCGTTGTATGCGTATGTTATCTCGACATATGGACGCAGTGGCAGAAGATATCGCCAGCCTTGAAAGGGGGCAAAAAAACCTGCAACGCTCCAGGGAATCGTCTATTTCTCTTTTCAAGCATGGTGACTTCGTAGTGCCTTGCCAATAATACATCGTGCAAAATGTAGAAGGAATAAAAATCATAAAATTAAAAGATTATCACCACAGAGGACAAAGAGAGCACAGAGGAAAAGCAGAGAAAACCAAAACATAAAGATTTTGGCCTCCTCTGTGGATACATTAGTCAACAATGTATTTTTTCAAAGTCTGGGTTAGCTGCCTGCCATTCCAGAAGCGGCAACTGTAGGTTCAATTGACAGGCGCAAGCCAACCGCATGTAGAATGGACTCCAGACTGGTCAATTTAGGATTGCCGTTTTCTGATAAGGTTCGATACAGTGTTTCGCGGTTTAAATGCGCCAGCGCAGCCACTTCTTTTACGCCACCATTGGCATCAGTAACATCTTTAATGGCCAATAAAAAAGCAGAGCGATCGCCACCCTCAAGCGCAGCATCTAGATAAGCTGCTGCTTCATCCGGGTTTTTAAGGCTTTCCAGCAGATCGTCACGGTATGATTTAGTTCTCATTGGCTCTCTCCTTATAATCCTTCCAGAAGTTTTTTGCGGTTTTAACGCCTTTTTTCTGGGTTCTCTTGGCTCCGGCTAAAAGCAGGACGACGACCTTTTGTCTTTCCTGTCCAAAATAGACCCGATAACCCGGCCCATAATGGATTCTCAACTCAGATACGCCTTCACCGATCGGTTCACAATCACCCATATTACCCAGACGCAAGCGCGCGATCCGTTCTCTGACTTTTGCTCTGCCTTTCAGGTCAGATAGATCACTTACCCAGTTGGAAAATGGCGCTTTGCCATCTCTATCCAGATAAATCTCAACGTGTTTTTTCTCGACAGGCAACGGCATGGTGAAATTGTAGCTTAAAAGCTACACAAGAGCAATGGTTGATGAATACCGAGCCAGGGCAATCGTATTAAAATCAACAGTGTTTCATTACGTTCTTCCAGAAAACCACATCGCGTTATCCCCGAATGCCTCTATCGGGATCCACTTATTCGCGTTCATTCGTGGCTGAGTTTAGTGTAACTATTGAGCATGCATAGGAGGTGCGGCTTTAGCCGCGCATTAGTCTGACAATTGCGCGACTGAAGTAGCACGTCCGGTACAATGATCCCTATTTTGTTACTCAAGATTTTTTCATTGCCGCCTCCAACCAGCCTTCAATCACATCTCTAATTTCCTGTAGTCTGGTATTATTCGGTGCTTCAAAGCGCAACACCAGCGC
>JALUWF010000307.1 GCA_027019785.1 Mariprofundus sp.
TTGCCGCAGGCGATGGCTTTCGGTATCGCCCTGTGGTCGCCATACACCCACAATCCGGCCGTTGCAGCCATGTCCGGGCTGGTGGCGGCGGCTTGTCTTTGCGCGGCGTCAGGGCTGTTTCGCGGCACCGATGGACTGGTTGCAGCGCCCACCGGGCCGACGCTGGTATTGCTGGCCGGTGCCATTGCAGATCTGTCGGCGGACGGGTTGGTCGGAAGCGGACTGGTCACGGCGACGTTGATGATTGTAGCTATGGCCGGTCTACTACAGATATTGATAGGCGGTCTGAATCTCGGTCATCTGATTAAATTCATTCCCTATCCGGTGGTGTCCGGGTTCATGACCGGCACTGCGATTCTAATGATTAACTCTCAAACCGGTGTTGTGCTGGGTGGCGATACGGCGCTGACCATGCAGCAGGGGAGCTGGATTCCACTGGCGACTGCAGCTGTGACGGTAGCGACGATGATCTGGCTACCAGACTGGATTAAACGGATCCCGGGCGCTGTGCTGGGGCTGGTGGTCGGCACGCTGGTGTTTCATCTGCTTATTTTTATTAAAGGCGTGGCGCTGCCGACTGACTGGGTGATCGGCAATCTGCCGGGGCCGGGGGATTTGCAGTTTGGATTACATTTCAAAGACTTGAGTGTAGCGCATATTCAGACACTGCCGTGGGCGTTGATGGCCGGTTCGGCGCTGGCGCTGGCTGTGCTGGCATCGCTAGACACCCTGTTGACCTCGGTGGTGGCCGATGTCTCCACCGGTTCGCGCCATCAGGCGCGCCGGGAGTTGATGGGGCAGGGAGCAGGACACCTGCTTAGTGCGCTGGCTGGTGGCATGGCCGGCGCAGGCACCACCGGGGCGACGCTGGTTGCCATTCAAAGTGGCGGCAGGCAATGGTCGGGCCTGGTGACGGCTGGCTGTATGCTGCTGCTGATTCTGTTTATGGGGCCTGTCGCAGGCGGATTGCCGATCAGCGTCTTTGCAGGCATTATTATCTATGTCGCCACCTTCGGCATGCTGGACAAGGATATTATTCGCTGGCTACGCACGCCGCAGGCGCGCACCGATGGCATCATCGCCCTGATTGTTATTGCTGTCACCGTATTTGATGATCTGATGGTGGCAGTCGGCCTGGGCGTAGGGTTAGCGGCGGTGGAGTTTATCCGGGCGCAGGTGCAATCGGCGGTGGTGCAGCGGCGCTGGAACATTAGTGACCGCAGCTCGCTGCGTCGGCGCATCAAATCGGAATGCGCCTGTCTGGCCAGCCATCCTGATGCTATTGTCGGTTACGATCTCAAGGGCACACTGTTTTTCGGCACGGTCGATCACCTCTATGACACCATGCTGGCGGATCTGAACCGGGCGAATTACATCATTCTGGATATGCGGCGCGTCAATCAGGTGGATTTGACGGCGGTGCGGATGATTGAGCATACCTACGGCATGATGCGCCAGCGTGGCGGCGAACTGATTCTGGCCCATGTGCCGAAAAGCATGGGGCTGGTGAAAAGACACGGCCACCGCCATGAGCGGCTGATCCCTTATCATGATAACGTCCGCCTGCGCACCTTTGCCAATTCGGATATGGCGCTTGAGTATGCCGAGAATGGTCTGCTCAGTGCACATTGTGTGCGTGACGGCGACCAGACAGCCGGTATTGAGCTGGCTGAGTCCGAGCTTCTCGCTCCATTCAGCGATAAGGAAAAAACCTTGCTGTCGTCATTCTTTGAAGAGGGCGACATCAAGGCGCGTGAGTTTCTGTTTCGCAGCGGCGAAGACAATGATGCCTTATTCGTGATTGTACGCGGTGATGTGGAGCTGCTGTTGCCCTATGGCAGAAAAAAACATCTGCGTCTGGCCACATTCGGGCCGGGCATGGCGGTGGGTGAAATCAGCTTTCTGGAACCCGGCGAATGCACGACCGATGCCAGAGCGATCACCGATTGCCGTGTAGCGATGATGAAACACGCCACCCTCAAACGGATGTGTAAACAGCATGCAGAGCTCGGCATGCGGTTTTTGATGCGCCTGGGTCATGAGCTCAGTGAAGAGCTGCACATGGCCGATGCCGAACTAAGACGCCTGGCTTCCTGACGGTTTAATTCACAGTGGTCAAAGGCGACTCTCGCGGTGAATTGCGCTTGCGCAAGAGAGGCTCCCCTGGGGAAAGAACGCAACAGTAAGTCAAAGACATCGCTCGCAAAGCCGCAAAGAACGCAAAGGAAAAACCATACTGAAGGCGTAATATCATTTGGCAGTCGTACTCTCAAAGTTCATTGCATACCCATATTCGGGTTTGCTGCTTGTGAAATTCCTTTGCGTTCTTAGCGGCTTTGCGAGAGTCGGTTTTGATTCTGTCTGTTTTACATGGTATCAAGGGTAGCTGTAATATGTTTGACGCGTTGGCGATTAACACCGAAATCGGAGCGGCCAACGCGTGAAGCCGAGCGTATCTGAATCACGCCTGCTGCCGGATCCAGGCGCAACTCCAGATCATCAACAAAGTGAAACAGCGATGAAGTGAATGTGGCATGCAGGTAATGACCGTCATCCTGATTAATCTCTCCACCCTGTTCGACGATGATCTGTTTCAGGCGCGCCCATGTGCCGGCTTGCAGTGGAATCGGCGTGACGCCATGTTCCGGGTCGCTTTTGCGACTGGACGGCCATGGCGATATAGGCGATCAGCCCCAGCGCCAGCACGCCGCCGACAATGATCAATAACCATTTCATCTGTTTGCTCCTCCTGTCAGCTCTGCGTTGTCTGCGCGTTGCCCTGAAGTGTTGCAATTACTTCGGTCAGCTGTTGCGGGGTGTAGGGCTTCTGCAGAAAACCAGCCAGCCCCTTGCCGGCAAATCGGCTGGTGGCCTCCTGTTCATTGTAGCCGGATGAGAGGATCACACGTACCTCCGGATTGATCTGTCTGAGGTGCCGGAAGCACTCCTCGCCATTCATCTTCGGCATGGTCATATCGAGCAGTACAAATGCAATGTCTTCCTGGTTCTGCTGGTAGGTTTCAACGCCTTCCATGCCATTGGCAGCAGGCAGTGTGGTAAATCCCATATCATCCAGCATGGCCGCCGCGACTTCGCGGATAGTCTCTTCATCATCCACAATCAATACGCTGCCCGAGCCTTGAATCGACACTGCCGCTGCCTGATCCTCTTGCCAGTGCTGCGACTCCGATTCGGGAAAGAGCACGCGAAATGAGGTGCCTTGCCCAGGCTCCGAGTAGATGCGCAGCGCACCGTGATGCCCCTTGATAATGCCCAGAATGGCGCTCATGCCCAGGCCGCGACCAGTAAACTTGGTGGTAAAGAACGGATCGAAGATTTTATTTTGTGTTGCAGTATCCATGCCGCAGCCGGTATCGGATACTTCAAGATAGACATAACGACCGGGTTTCAGATGCGCTTCGCCAATGCTGTCGTGCAGATAGTCGCCATCGGCATGCATTACCCCGGTTGCCAGCGAGATTACACCGCTTTTGTCGCCAATGGCTTCGGATGCGTTGGTCAAAAAATTTAGCGCCACCTGTTGGATTTGAGCGATATCGGCATCTATCATCGGCAGTGTTTCAGCCAGTTGATAGCGTATGACGATACTTTTAGCGATCGACACTTCGATCAGCTTGCCCATGCCCTCAATCAGTTCGGTCAGATTCACCGGCTTAATGACAAACTGCCCCTTACCCGAATAGGCCAGCATCTGGCGGCAGAGATCGGCTGCACTCAGGCTGGCTGACTCAATGTTCTGAATATACTTATGCGCCGGCGATGCCTGATCCAGCTTTTTCGATGCGATGGATGCATTGCCGAGAATCGCTGTCAGCAGATTATTGAAATCGTGTGCAATACCGCCAGCCAGTACACCGAGCGAATCCACCCGATCAGCATGCTGCATTTTTCGATCCATTTTGCGTTGTTCGGTGACATCGTGCTGGACGGCGGCAAAGCCCGTAATCTCACCATGTTCATCCAGCAGTGGTGTGATGGTCTGGGTAACCTCATAGATATCACCGTTTTTGGAACGGTTTTTGAAATCGACCTGCCACACTTTGCCTGCCAGCAGTATGCTCCACATGCGGGCGTAATAGTCCTGATCGTGTTCGCCGCTTTTCACCATGCGCGGGGTCTGCCCCAGAGCTTCGGAGCGATTAAAGCCGCTGATGCGCTCAAAAGCCGGATTGACATACAGGATTACCCCGTCGATATCGGTGAGAATAACCATCTCTTCAGCCTGTTCAATCACCTGCACCAGCTGATTGGCCTGCTTTGATTTCTCGGCAAGAGCAGTGTCAACGGCGTGCAGTGCATTGGCCAGCCTGCGTACCTCCAATGGCGCTTGCTGAAAAGGTTCGTTGCGGATATCGCCTGTTCCAACTCTGGGCATCAGCCCCGATAGCTGTTTCAGCTGTTTGGTGACACGCTGGCGAATACCGAAGGCGAGCAGCGCGGAGAAGCAGGTGGCAATCAGCAGGTATAGAAAAAATGTGTGTTTTGCCTTGTCGGCCTTCTGCTGAAGGAACGATGCATCAAAATCAAGCAGGAGGGATCCGAGTATGCGGTTGCTGCTGCTATGCAATACAGGTACAACCACATGCAGCGTCCTTCCTGACCAGCTGGTGCCGGGCTTGCCCACATCCAGTTTGCTCATCAGAGGATGGGAGTGAGGGTCTGAATGGCTCAGCACATGCTGTTTTTCATCAACAACTGCGAAGGAGCGGATGCTGAATGTGCTATGGTGTCGATAATTGGTTTGTACTTTGCGCATCTGCGACCAGAGCGGATAGATCTGATGAAAGAGCACGCGATTGGAAATGCTGGCGGCGATGAGATCTGCATCACGGCTGGCTTTCGCTTCGGCCTGATGTGGCAGCTTGTACACTACTTCGCTGTAGTGTTGCCAGCTGATAACGCTGATGAGTGTGAAACTGGCGACAAAAAAGAGGACGCCGACCTGGGTGGATAGTCTGCTTGCCAGCATTATTGTTTAATCGCCTGTAGCATGTTGGCAATCGGTTGATAGAAAGATGCCGGCTTGATCACGAAGCCATCCAGCCCGAGTTTGTCCAGGATTTTCCTGCCCTCTGTATCATGCGCCATATCAAGCAGTGCCTGCTGCAGACGTTTGATCGTTTCTGGTGGCGTAGCGCGCCCGGCTACGATTGGTGTGAACGGAAAAGGGCCGTACTGTTTGAGCTGAATCAATTCACCTCTGGCTTGCGGATGAGAAACCAGATATTGAACGAGGATATATTCGTCCACGTTGGCCACATCGGCCAGACCTGCCAATACAGCCACGATAGAGGCTTCATGCCGGCCGGTGTTGAGCAGCAGGCGGAAATATTTGTGAATATCAATACCGTGTTCATGCAGGGCGAAGGCCGGAACGACAAAACCGGAATTGGAGCGCGGATCGGAATAGGCCAGCACCTGGCCCTTAAAGTCGAGTAGCGATTTTTCTGTCCTGCCGGTGCGCGTGATGGTGATCGAGTGGTAGGTCGGCTTGCCGTGAAATAGTGGAACTGCCACCAGAATTTGACCGTCGGCCGCGTGATCCTCTACAAATGGTGCGCCGCAGGTCCAGGCCAGTGAGGCGGGGTGCTGTTGCAGATCATCCGTGATTGCCTGATAATTCTCGGTGTAGGATGTAGTTAACGGGTAATCGGCATGTTTGGCAAGCCAGGCGGTGAAATGTTCCAGTAGCGGATTATAGCCCTGATCGAGGATGACACCGCTGAAATCCAGCCGGGCGGATTCAACCGCGTATGCTGATTGCGCCGGTATGCAGGATGTAAGGGTGAGCAGCAACAGCGGCAGTAGCGTTTTGAAACTGTGGGGAAAAGGCATGCTCTGGATATTACAAAACTGATTCAGAACTGCAATCCGGGCATAAACCCATCCAGATGCGTCGTTCGCCCTCGATCTGCCACGGTTTGAGTTGGGTTGGCAGTTGGACAGTGTGTTTAGATGATGCGGATGGGCTGCTATCCAGATCAATGATAGTGCCACAGCGGTTGCAGCAGGCGTGATCGTGCGGGCTGGTGTTGCTGTCAAATACGATATTACCATGCACCTCGAAGCGCTTGAGCAAGCCGCACGCCTCAAACTGGCCGAGTGTCAGGTAGACAGTGTTCATAGAAATCGCCGGATGATTTTGTCTGATTTGCTCATGCACGATACGGGCTGTGACATGCATGGGTTTACTGAATACAAGTTCGGCTACAGCCAGGCGCTGGGGCGTCACGCGCAGCCCATGTGTGCGCAACAGTGCGGTGGGATTGTGATTAGATGGGGTGGCAGGCTTTCTCATAGATTGGAAAAGATATCAGATGATAACTATTTGACAAGAAGGCATGGAAGGATACGATTGCCACTAGATAGGATAAATTCCTATAAAGGAGAGTTATATGAAACGATTACTGTTGTTCTGTTGCATGCTGTTTGCAGCTGGCGCTTCACTGACCACGGCACAGGCAGAGGATTTGTCGGACTGGAAGTTGCCGCCGGTGCCGGTGCCTGCGGACAATCCGCCAAGCAAGGCCAAGATTGCATTGGGTCATCAACTGGCATTTGATACGCGCCTGTCGAAAAACAACTCCATGAGTTGTGCCGGATGCCATCGACCAACTACCGGTGGCGGCGGGCATACAGCACGCGCTTTCGGGCATGGCGGTGAGCTGGGTCGCTGGGCACCATCGTGGGACAACGCCGCTTATTCTACATCCATGTTCTGGGACGGACGAGCAGCTTCACTGGAGGAACAAACCGGCGCACTTCCCGGCCACATGGGCCCCATATCAGCCCCCGGTGAAATGGCCGGTGATGTGAAAGCGGTTGTGCAGCGACTCAAGGCTATTCCGGCCTATAACAAGGCTTTTTCTAAAGCCTTCAAGGATGGCGTCACCCGACAGAATATCGCCAAAGCGATTGCAGCCTACGAGCGCACACTGATCGCGCGCCATTCGCCGTTCCAGCGCTATGTTCATGGTGACAGCAAAGCATTGTCTCCCGCCGCCAAACGGGGTTTCGAACTGTTCCGTAACAAGGCGCTCTGTATTGAATGTCATACAGCGCCGCTGTTGACGGATAATGCCTTTCACAACATCGGCGTGCCGCAAGTTGGCCCGTTGAAGGAGGACAAGGGACGTTATGTCGTAACCAAAGACAAGGACGATATCGGCGCATTTAAAACGCCGTCGCTGTATAATTCGGCATCGTTTGCATTTTTCATGCATGATGGTGCATTTTCGACCATGCAGCAGGTGATTGCGCACTACAATCGCGGCGGCGATCCAAACAACGCCCATCAGGATGGACTGATTGAACCGCTGCATTTAAACGCCAAAGAGCAATCTGATCTGATCGCCTTCATGCAGAGTCTGACCGATCCGAATCTCAATCATATTCACAGGCCAGCGCTGCCATAGCGGCTGCGTAGAATAATAAGTAAACCCGGAGGTGCTACTTCAGTCGCGCAATTGTCAGACTAATGCGCGGCTAAAGCCGCACCTCGTACG
>JALUWF010000308.1 GCA_027019785.1 Mariprofundus sp.
CGCGCCAAATAGTGAGTCAAGGCGCGACTGAAGTCGCACTTCCGGTACAATAATCCCCATTTTGTTACTCAATAGCCGCTTCAATGACCGTTTTCCTGGACGCATGAAGCTAGTCAATATTCAAATGGGTTTATCAACTCCAATGCACAATGCTGAAAATCCTTGATATTTCGGGTAGCAACAGCATAGCCGTTGCAGCGAGCAATGGCTGCTATTTGGCCATCAAAGCAACTCATAGGCTCGCCAAGCTGGCGGCGGTGCGCCAAAAGATCGCCATAGATTTGTGCCGCTTGCTCATTAAAACTTAAAATCCGATGATCAAAGCCTGATTCAACGAATAGTTTGAAGCGTTCATCCAATAGCTTTCTGCGCTTTCCCATGGGCAGTACACTCAGGCCGTAAGAAATCTCAGCAATGGTGATGCTGGTTAAATATAGTGAAGGCACATGTTGATCATTCAGCCAGCGAAGAACTGCGCCCGATGGTGGCGAAGTCATAAACTCTGAAACAATATTGGTATCCAGAACAATCATTGAAAAGAGATCGGCTCATACATTTCCCGCTTGGGAACCTGCAGCGCATCTCCAGAGCCATACAAGGGGCTAAACAAGCGGACGGCCATATCACCCAAACATTCAGGTGTGGAAACCGATTGTTTAATAATTCGACGCACCTCTTCTTCCATGGAAACACCATGCATGGCCGCCTGTTGGCGTAACAGGCTTAATGTTTCCACTTCAATTTTTCGCACACTCAAACTCGGCATGACAACACCTCACAAGAATCGAATAAAAAATATACTACATTAAAGATGTAGTGCTGTCAATATTAAAAATATGCTAGCATATTTGTAACTGCTCGGCACCCCTGGTGAATAGATTATCTTCTGAACCAGCAATCAGAAATATGCATAATTCGCCTCATGAGCAAGGTGATTATCTGTCTGGGATACGAAGTATGCAGTACGGACATCGACTTTGAATACGATTGAATGGCCGCTTCAATTACCGTTTTCTTGGACGTATGAAGCTTGTGGAATTACACTAATACAGCATGTTCCGAATACGCTGACTCAAAAGATCAAAATTCACCGGCTTGGTGAGCGTCTCACTGTTTGACATAGGCTCTTAGCCATGCAACACATGCTCTTGATCATAACCTGTTAAAAAGATTACCAGCACATCTGGATTGACTGATCTGATGCGTTTGGCCAGCGCCATGCCGCCGCAATGGGGCATCACCACATCCAGCAGCGCCAGCGCGATTTCCTGCTGATGCGCCGTAAATAGCGCCATGGCTTGCAGTCCATATTCACTGATGCTCGGGGACGCCAATGCCATTATCTTCCACGCTCAGGTGCGCAGCTTGCGAACGCTTTCGCAAAAAAAAATTGTCAGAAACTTTATTTTTCATAGTCCGGCTCACGAGAATTGTATTATTTTTAGTTGCAATGATTCAGCGGCTGATGCCATCACATGATCTGATGTTGCAATGGCTTGTGCCCCGATACTTCGGGCAATCGCCAAATGCATGGCATCAAGCGTGCGTAGCGCATGCTGCGATAATTGATTGATAAGTTCGATGGCGGCCATCGCATGTTGGTCTGAAAGGGCATGACGAGACAGATGTCCACATTCGATATCGTCCATAAATGCGGCAAATATCTGATGTTCCAACTCTGAAGAAATATCTCCCATGCGTTTTCGCCTGGCCAACAAACAACGCATTTCCGTCGCCGTTAAACTACTGATATGTACATCATCCTGCTGCTGAATCCAGCCAACAAACAGATCGCTACCCGCTTCATTCAGATACCACTTGGCCAGCGCGCTGGTATCAAGGTAAACCAACATCAGCGTTCATCCCTGTCTTCCCGTAACAGCCGAACACTCGGAGTCAACTCAGCCATGCACGCGCGCAGATCTGCGTGGTCAGGCATGACGCGCGCTCCCTGCACAGGCAGCAATCGGGCAATCGGACGGCCTCGCTTGGTCACAACAATTTCACCTTGTGATTCGATCAACTGATCCAGATGCCCCAACTCACTGCGCATCTCGCGTATAGACATAGCTTTCATCAGGCACCTCACACTATACAGGAATGTAGCACACTATATAGAAATGTAGCACAACAGCAATATAAAGCTAATCCAGCATCTGGCGAATACGCTGACTCAAAAGATCAAAATTAACCGGTTTGGTGAGTATTTCGCTATTGGGCATAGGGGCTTCACCATACAACACATGCTCTTTATCGTAGCCGGTCAAAAAGAGTACCGGCACATCGGGATTGGTAGATCTGATGCGCTTGGCTAATGCCATGCCGCCGCAATGGGGCATCACCACATCGAGCAGCGCCAGGGCGATGTCCTGCTCGTGCGCCGTAAATAATTCCATAGCTTCGAGGCCATCGTTGGCCTGCAGTACCCGATATCCCATCGATTCCAGTATTTCAGCCATCACCTCGCGAACCACCTGTTCATCATCGGCCAGCAGAATCATCTCACCTTTACATTCGGCAGGGCCATCCGGGTCGTCGACGCTTTCCTCCTCTTCCGCCCCTTCAAGGGGCTGCATGTAGATATTGAATGTTGATCCCCTGCCTTCTTTGCTATCGACCTCGATAAACCCTTCATGGCTCTGGATAGCGCCATAGACCATTGATAAACCAAGCCCCGTGCCTTTACCAACCGCCTTGGTGGTAAAAAATGGCTCAAACAGATGTTCAAGCTGATGCTCGGGGACACCAATGCCATTATCCTCCACACTCAGGTGCGCATAGGCTCCGGCCTTAAAATACGGGTGGTTTTCAATAAAGGCGTCATCCGCATGGAAAGATACAAGCCTGATATTGATGCTTGGCGCATCCACATCTTCGCCCGCATCACGGGCATTGAGCAGCATCGGCTCGCGCACCGTGGCGATAATACTTCCAGCATCAATGGGTCGCGGAACTGTTGAATCATGCTTGTTGTTCATCGTACATTACTCATTTTGATCGCCGACACAAACACGATTTCTGCCGTTCTCCTTGGCCTCATACAGTGCCTGATCCGCCAGTTCCAACAGCATTTTTTCATCCGCTATATGCTCTGCTATCGTTGCGATGCCGATAGAAATCGTACAACAGATATCCTGTCCATCATGAGAAATACGCATACTTTCCATTTTTCTGCGAATTCTTTCGGCCAGCATAGCCGCCGGCTCAGCTTCGGTGTGCGGCAACACCAGAACGAATTCCTCACCTCCGAAGCGGGCAACAATATCCTGTTTTCTGGCATTTTTCCTGAGCATGGCAGATAACTTGATCAGACAGGCATCTCCACCAAGATGCCCATAGCTGTCATTAACCCGTTTGAAATGATCAATATCCAACATCAATACAGATAACGGCTCACGATAGCGCTGTGCCCGCTGAAATTCATCCTTCAGGCGTGGTTCCAGCGCATGCCGGTTGAGCAGATGCGTCAGTCCGTCATGCGTTGCCTGCATCTCGAGTTCCGCACGTGACGGGATCACTTGCCGCTGCATCAACTCGGCAATATGCCGGCATCCATCTTCATTCAGATCGTTGTGACATATACGCCCTGACAGCACCAGAGCATCCCCATCAAAGCGAGCGCGATCAAGCAGCGGTCGAAATTGCTGTAACTGCTGTTCATCTGTATGGCAATGTGCCCATGGTCTGAATGTAACCGACAGGTATCGCTTGATAAATGGTGCTGCCCCTTCTGGTTCGACACCAATTTCCAATACCGGAAATACGCACTTCTCCAACACATAACGCCCTGCCTGAGAACATGCGGAAGCCATTCTGGAGGCCCTGATTTCGGGCATACCCAGCTCATTGGCGATAAACATCAGTCGATTCCTGATTGTCACCAGAGAGGCGTGCGCCTGCACATCTATTTGCGTGATTATTTGCATGCGCTCACCCTCACCACAAGCGCGCCGGCATCATCAATCCCTTTGACGTAACGAGCAAACAGGCGATCCAGCAACACCTGTGCAGAGCGTTGCGGCACTTGTGCCACGATGTCAGCATCAAAATGGGACTTGATACCATCAGAGTGCATCAACAGCGTATCGTGAGCCGTGAATGGGAAGTGCTGCTGCCTTGGCGGCACCATACGATAGCCGACCACCCCGTCCCGATTGACCATGATGGTTGCATGAGATCCCAATATACGGACACCGATATTACCAACACCGCAATATTCCAGCATTTCGGCATCTGTATCGATTCTGGCGATACTGGCCACCAGCCCGCGAGAGCCACGGAATGTATCGTGCAGATTCATCATCAGATCAAGCGGCTCTGCTGTGGTCATATCACAGCCCTGCAGGTGATTCTCCACAGCATCAGCCAGCACTGCGGCTTTATCACCGTGTCCCAGCACATCGAGCAACACCGCTGTGAGCATGCCCTCCCGCTGTTGAATAACGCCATGATCACCAGAGTGTTGCTCTCCGGGCATCGCATCGATTCTCATCGCATAATCGAACATCGTTACAGCCACTTGCATGCTCTGACGGTTGTTCCCTGACCAACAACCGTTTCAATATCCATACTGTCCATCATACGTTTAACAGCCGGCAGGCCGATGCCAAGCGTCCCTCGCGTGCTGAAATGATCCTGCATGGCCAACGCCACATTGGCGATACCCGGCCCGTGATCTATGGCCACCAGTTCAATACCCCATCGAGATGCCCGGCTGCATTCGTTGATGGTCACAGTGCCGCCAGCGGCATGATAGAGCATATTTCTAGCCAGCTCGACCAGGGCTGTCGCCACCATGAATACAATCGATTCAGAAAACCCCAACTGTCGGGCACAGCGTCTGCAACCACGCATGGCGTTTTCCACATCCGCCTCCTGGACAATAGCATAGACCAGCCTCCCGCCGGCGTTCGCTTCACACCTATCCTGCTGGCTCATCTTTCCAATCCGGATCGCGAGTGAATGGCATCCAGACTTGCTGTCAGGGAACGGGAAATCACTATCTCGCCGGCATCAAAGTCCAGCAATGCCAGCGATGAAGCCACACCGGGACAGATGCTGCAGATCTCCACCTGTGGACCAAGCGTGCGTACCGCTTTGGCAAAACCAAACAGTGCCTCCGCAAGCCGGCAATCGAGCGTGCGCAGATTGGAAAAATCAAACACAACGCCCTGCAAATCTTCACGAATCACATAGCTGTAAAATTGACAAGAGAGGCTGTGAAGCAGTTCATCATCCACATCTGACGGCAGTGTCAGAATCGCACAGCCATGAAGCTGCTTGACTGTCTCACGCAACACAGAATTCATTCGATTTAGCCCGGATTATTTCAATGCATCTACTGAGACAACAGTTTTCCCAAGACGCGAAAAAGCAGCTTCCAGAGCACCACTGACTCTGGCGGTGGTAATCAAATTCCCCAGATCAATGCCCAGATGAACCAACGATTGCGCCACATTCGGGGTGATGCCGGATAGAATCGTTTCACAGCCAAGTAGCTTGGTCGCCTTGGTGATTTTGACCAGATGGTTGGCCACAGCGCTATCCACTGCCGCCACCCCCTTGATATCCAGAATAATGTAACGGGCGTTGGTGGCGTCTGCCTCCTCCAGCATGATATCCATAATATCCTGAGCGCGTTTGGAATCCAGCAACCCGATGACCGGCATAAACAGGATATCATCCCACAGCGTGGTAATCGGATTTTTTTCGCTTTTTTCAACCTTCTCTATATCCATAGAAGCCTCCTGGAATCACAACAAAGCGAGCAAATAAGATGCCAAATACTGCTATCCGTTTCACTATTTGCGGCGTAACAGGCTCGCAGCGCCACAACTTCAAGGGCTAATCCAGCATCTGGCGAATACGCTGACTTAAGCGATAAAAATTCACCGGTTTGATGAACGTCTCGCTGTTGGGCATGGGCGCTTCGCCATGAAGCACATACTCTTTATCGTAACCGGTCAAAAAGATGACCGGCACATCGGGGTTCACTGCCCTGATTTGTTTGGCCAGCGCCATGCCTCCGCAATGGGGCATCACCACATCGACCAGTGCCAGCGCGATGTCCTGCTGATGCGCCGTGAATAATTCCATAGCTTCGAGACCATCGTTGGACTGCAGTACCCGATATCCCATCGATTCGAGTATTTCAGCCATCACCTCGCGGACCACCAGTTCATCATCAGCCAGTAGAATAAGTTCACCGCGTCCGAGGGAGGCATCTGTCGCCTGTGCAGGTTCAGCAGCAAGCGCTGCCTTTTTCAGCAGCGGAATATAGACATGAAATGTCGATCCCTTGCCCTTGATACTATCCACTTCGACAAAACCGTGATGGGTTTTGAGTGCACCATAAACCATGGCCAGCCCAAGGCCGGTTCCCTTGCCCTGCTCCTTGGTGGTGAAGAATGGTTCAAACAGATGTTCAAGCTGCTTCTGCGGGATACCAATACCATTATCTTCCACACTCAGGTGTGCATAGGCTCCGGCCTTAACATCAGGGTGATTTTCAATAAAGGCCTCATCCGTCTGGAAAGATGCAAGCCGGATATTGATGCTTGGCTCAACCACATTTTCAACCGCATCACGGGCGTTGTTGACAAAGTTCGCCAACACCTGATGCAAGAGGGTGGCATCGCCCTTAATCTGCAGATCCTCGTTACAAATATCCTGATAAAATGCAATATTCTCAGGTACCGATGCGTGCAGTAATTTCAGTGTCTCCTTGATAAACGGCACCAGCGGCATCTCTTTGATGCTGACCACGCCCTTGCGCGCAAATACCAGCAGATGCTGGATCATCTCGGCGGCATGGCCGGATAGTTCTTCTACATTGGCCAGCCTCTTCATTACATCCGGATGTTCCCCCACCTGCTCTTTGGCCAGATAGAGATTGCCGGTCATGCCGGCCAGCACATTATTGAAATTGTGCGCAATGCCGCCAACCATGGTGCCAATCGCATTCATTTTCTGAGCCTGATAAAAGCGCTGCTCCATATCCTCAAGCGCGCTGAGATCAGATTGGATGCCGATAAAATGCGTGTAATGCGTTGTGTCACCGCTCTCGTTAAAAATCGGAGAAATGGTCAGCATGGCCGGATAGAAGCTGCCATCCTTTCTTCTGTCGACCACCTTGCCGTGCCAGACTTTGCTACTGGTAATAGTGCCCCACATGGCTTCATAAAAAGCGACATCCTGATTTCCGCTGTTAAGTATTCGCGGTGTCTGACCTATGGCCTCTTCAGGGCTGTAACCAGTGATTCTGGTAAAAGCCGGATTGACATATTCGATGACGCCTTCCCTGTCTGTGATCAGGATGGATTCACCGGCTTGTTCAATGGCGGAAGATAATTTGCGCGAAGTTTCCTCCGCCTGCTTTTGTTCGGAGATATCTCTGATCACCGCCATCAGTTTTCCCTGGCCGTGATTCAGTTCACTAAGGCTTAGTTCGATCGGAAAAATATGCCCATCCTGATGCAAAGCTTCTGTCTCAACACGCTGACCAATAATGTTGT
>JALUWF010000309.1 GCA_027019785.1 Mariprofundus sp.
TCTTTGCGTCTTTGCGAACGTTGTGAGCCTTGATTTGCCTTGACGGCACAGAGTGCATGCATACGATGCACGGCTCGTGACTGATTCTTCCATTCATACTTCGCTGCAACGTGCTGTCGATCTGTGCCAATCCGATATGGCGCGGGTGAATGCCTGTATTCATGATAATTTGCAGTCCGATATCATGATGATTCCCGCCATTGGTCATTATATCGTCAACAGCGGCGGCAAACGGCTCCGGCCTCTGCTCTGCCTGCTGACAGCCAAACTGTTCGGTTACCGGGGTGATCGTCATATCCCCCTCTCCGTGGTGGTGGAGTTTATTCATACTGCATCGCTGTTGCACGATGATGTGGTCGATTCCTCCGACCAGCGGCGCGGGGCACCATCGGCCAACGGGGTTTGGGGCAATCAGGCTTCCGTGTTAGTGGGCGATTACCTCTTTTCGCGCTCCTTTCAGATGATGGTGGCGGATGGCGATATGGCCATGCTCAAGCTGATGAGCGATGTTACCAATGCGCTGGCTGAGGGCGAAGTGCTGCAGTTATCGCGCACCTTCCATCTGGAGATGACGGAAACCGAATGTCTGGAAGTGATTGAACGCAAAACAGCGGTGTTGTTCAAGGCGGCCAGCGAAGTGGGAACGCATGTAGCGGGGCAGTCAACCGACGTAGTGGCGGCCATGGCGGAATACGGCATGTGTCTGGGCGTAGCTTTCCAGTTGATGGATGATGCGCTGGATTATCTGGCCGAAGCAGAGGAGGCCGGTAAACCTGTCGGCCACGATTTGGAAGAGGGTAAAATCACCCTGCCACTGATTTATGCCATGGGTCAGGATACGGAGTTGGCCAGCAGGGTAGAAGTGATAGCCGAACGCGGTTCGTATGAAGATGGCGACCGTGAATGGGTGCGGCAGCGCGTCGCAGCGCAGGATGGCTCAGGCTTCGCCATGGGCCGAGCCAGAGATTATGCAGAACGCGCCAAGCTGTTGTTGCCAAAGCATGCGGATGATGAAATCAGAAGCTTGCTGGCTGATCTGGCCGATTTTTCCGCCCATCGCCCTTATTAACCGGTGGAAACACTTGCCGAGGGGAGCTCATCTTTCTAAGATGCGCCGCCTGTTCAATGAATATGCAACGAATATGTAACACACAGTCGGGGTGTGGCGCAGCCTGGTAGCGCGTACCGTTCGGGACGGTAAGGTCGGAGGTTCGAACCCTCTCACCCCGACCATTTTTTCTGTATTTGAATCCACATGATGTACAGCTTACCCGCAACCGGCGTATGCGTGATGCTGATTGCAGCTATGTGTAATTACCCCGCTATAGTGTGAAAGAATTACCTGTTGTCGCATGCAACCTGTGACGTAGTGTTTCCCTGTCGCAGATGAGTCACGGGTGATGCCGACCTCTCTGCCTGTCTTTTTTACCGGGAGAATAATATGAAATATGTGATTACCCTCTTGATGATCCTGCTGCTATCGGCGTGCGCTACGCCCTATCAGCAACGAACGACAACACAGGGTGCAGTGCTAGGCGCTGCTGCTGGCGCGGTGATCGGCGCCCAGAGCGGCAATGCCGAACAGGGCGCTGTGATTGGCGGTGCACTCGGAGCATTGGCAGGGGCGGTCATCGCCAAGAACAGAGAAGAAGGCGTGTATGCATCCGGCCCCCGTTACCATCGTCGGGCCTGCCGTGGCGGCGCGCAGTATTTTAACCGAGCCCGTCGTGCCCGAAATCTGGATCGCAAGATTGATTTGTTGAAACAGGGGCTGCGCTATTGCCCGAACAATCCTGCCGCTCATAATGATCTCGGTGTTGCGCTTGAATTATCGGGTGATTACGCCGCTGCCAGAGTCCACTTTGAGCAGGCGCTGAGGATTGATCCTGACTATGTTCCATCTCGCCGCAATCTGCAGCGGATGCAGCGTCACCATTCACGACGCTATGAGCGTAGAACAGGCAGCGATGGCTATGGTCAGGACTATGGCGGGAAACATGAGCGTGATAGACATGAATACCGTGAGGACGATTAAATTTTCAGCATTGTGAGCTCTGACGCACATCATCATTGTAAGTGCAATTATTATTGTCGGCCAGGCAATTTACGCTAATCATACAACCAGTGTCGGTAAGGCAAAACCAGCCACGAATGACACGAATTAGCACAAATTAAGAGACTACAGGAAAAAAGTGGTTTAAGGTTTTAATTCGTGTTAATTCGTGGAATCAGTGGCTAGGGTTTTTAGTCTCTTACGAAAAATATATCGTGCAAATGCACAAGAATTAAAATCATAAAATCAAAAGACTCTCACCACAGAGAGCACAGAGGAGGTAAAAATCTTTATGTTTTGGTTTTCTCTGCTTTTCCTCTGTGATCTCTGTGTACTCTGTGGTTCAAGATTTTCCTGTTTGGTTCCGGCTATGCCGGATTAGGATGGTTGGCAGGATTTTCTTATGACATATCTGCTGTTTTTTATCGCTTTGTTGGTTGCGATGCCTGCGGGGGCGCAGTCCGCCGAAGCCATGCTGTTGCTCAAAACATGGCAACCGGGGCAACATGTGGACGGTTGGTTGATGAGTGAGAAACTCGATGGCGTGCGGGCACGCTGGGACGGGCATCATCTGGTCAGCCGTGGCGACCATATATTTGCCGCGCCAGACTGGTTCACTGAAGGATTGCCACCGTTTGCGCTGGATGGCGAACTGTGGAGCAGACGCGGTGATTTTGAGCATATTGTTTCAATTGTACGAAAAAAGACGCCGCACGCGGGTTGGAAACAACTGACCTATCAAATCTTTGAAGTGCCGGATCAACCCGGTGGATTGTTGCAGCGACTGAAGGTGTTGCAGGAATATCTAGCCCGCCATCCGAATCGGCGGATTCATATCATCGAGCAAAAACGCTGTCGTGGCAAAGCGCATCTGCAAACGTGGTTGCGGCAACTGGTCAGTCAGGGTGCTGAAGGGGTGGTGGTACGCAATTCGGCTACGCCCTATCAGACAGGGCGCAGTCGGGATGCCTTAAAGGTGAAGATGTACACGGACAGCGAATGCACCGTCGTCGGTTACAAACCCGGCAAGGGAAAATTCACAGGGTTAACCGGCGCGTTGCAGTGCCGCATGGACGACGGGCATGTGGTCAATATTGGCAGCGGCCTGAACCAGCGCATGAGAA
Source organism: Mariprofundus sp. (assembly GCA_027019785.1). Classification (GTDB taxonomy): domain Bacteria; phylum Pseudomonadota; class Zetaproteobacteria; order Mariprofundales; family Mariprofundaceae; genus Mariprofundus. Next base: position 3,178 of record JALUWF010000309.1, read on the forward strand.
GCAAGCCGCCGGCCCTGGGTCAAATCATCACATTCAAATACTACGGCCTGACCAAAAACGAGAAACCGAGACATCCTGTGTTCCTGCGCTTATGGCAAGGAGATTATCGGTAACATCAGGGCGTCGGATCTGTAACCTCATAAGCAATGCCTTGCAGCGGGGACAGAAGAACTGAATTGTCTGAACAGGAATTGAATGAACTATCGCCTGATACATAGCGAATGGCTGACGACCTTCTGCTCCGGAACAGGCTTATCAAAATATTGACAAATTTTAGGCCATTGATACCTTCCCCGCCGCTGGGGGTGCAATACTCAAGCAGACGGATTTGGCGGACGGCAAATTCGAACGTCGCTTTAGCGACGGCCCCGAAGGGGTGAGGGGCAGGAGCCCCGAATAATCCCTCTCGGCCCCACACCTCGATTTTTTTGTTTGAATGGTTTGAGAATATATCTCACGACCATGATACCAGTTTCCACTCCGGTGGAACCCAGGTGTCGCCCGGGTCGGGCCCCGCACGGCGGACCCCTGTGAACCCCGTCAGATCCGGAAGGAAGCAGCGGCAGCAGGATGTAGCGCGTTGCGGATCTGTCCGGCTCGGGTGGCGCATTTTATCTGGCTACACCGCCAATCCTCCCCATCAGGAGAACTCTGTGTTCTGGAAAGAAAAAACATTCGAAGCAATGTCTGATGACGAATGGGAATCCCTCTGTGATGGTTGCGGGCGTTGCTGCGTCTGGAAGTTTGAAGATGCTGATTCCGGCGAAATTCTCTATACTGACATCCGTTGCCAGCTGTTTGATGATGCAAGCTGCCGTTGCCACGATTATCAGCACCGATGCAACCGCGTATCTGATTGCATGAATATCCGCGACATGGAAGACAAATACTATGCCTGGCTGCCAGGCACCTGCGCTTACCGGCTGCTGCACGAAGGCAAACCGCTGTTTGACTGGCATCCGCTGATTTCCGGCGATCCTGCATCAGTTCATCAAGCTGGCATTTCATTACAGCACAACACGGTATGCGGCGAGCATTTCAGCAAAGCTGATATCGTGCGCCACATTATTGACCCCGATGGCAAGAAATAAACCGTGTCCCTGTGGCAGTGGCAAGTTACTTGCCGATTGCTGTCTGCCAATCATTAAAGGAGATAGTGCTGCTACTGCCGAAGCCCTGATGCGTTCGCGCTATACGGCTTATGTGTTGGGCTATTGGGATTATCTGCATCAGAGCTGGCATCCGAATACGCGTCCGTCACGCGTTTCCCCCAGCGATACCGACTGGCTGGGGCTGACCATTGTCCAATCCACGACAGAAAGCGTGGAATTCATTGCCGGTTTCCGTGAAGAATCCAAAATTATGGCATTGCACGAAATCAGTCGCTTTATGCAAGTCGATCACCATTGGCGCTATATCGATGGTCAATGCGACATCAGCGAAGCTGGCCGTAATACGCCATGCCCCTGCGGCAGCGGCAAGAAAACCAGGCACTGTTGCGGAAAACGATTACCTTAGCAGAGGCTTTTTCACGCACCCTGCGAGAATGCCATTGGCAGGAATGAAAAGCGGGGTATACTGCCGGCCATGCGACTGATCATGCTGGATACTGAAACCACCGGACTATCCCCTCTCAGTGGCGACCGTATGGTGGAGATCGGCGCCATTGAAGTGTTAAATCGCAAGGTACTCTGCGGCGATACACACGTATTCCACCACTATATCAACCCAGAGCGCGATATTCCTGCCGAAGTCGTACGTATTCACGGCATCAATAATGCCAAGGTTAAAAATAAACCGACCTTCAGGGAAATTGCCCGGGATTTTCTCGATTTTGTTGCAGGCGCCACGCTGGTTATCCATAACGCCGCATTCGATTTGGGCTTTATTATGCATGAACTGCATCTGAATGGGCTGCCGAATATTCAGGATATCCCGGTCATTGATACGCTGGCCTTCGCCCGAAAAAAACATCCTCACCAGAGGAATAATCTTGATGCTCTGTGCGATCGATACGGCATCGAGCGCGGCATGCGTGAACTGCATGGCGCACTGCTGGATTCGCAACTGCTGGCTGAGGTCTATCTGGGCATGACCGGCGGTCGGCAGTTTTCCCTTGGTATGGATATCCCCAGCCAGCCAGCCTCCAGCTTTGTACAATTGCCCGAACAGTCGCGCGGCCGTGACGAGCAGACAGAAACTGCAACGCTGATGAAACGTAGCCTGCCGCCTATTGCCGATGAAGATTATCAGGCGCACCTCTCCATGCTGCGCCGCATTCACAAAGAGAGTCAGGGGCAGACCATCTGGAAAATCCCGGAACTTGCAGAAGTATCCTGATCAATTTTTTTCATCACGCCATGCGGGTGTAGTTCAATGGTAGAACGGCAGCTTCCCAAGCTGCATACGAGGGTTCGATTCCCTTCACCCGCTCCATATTCATACCCATGAGCCATACAGCTACCGACCCTGTTCTAGCGCTGGCCGACTCTGCTAACACCCTGCATGCTTGTGGCGGTGAGATCATTCTGCTGACAGGCCCCAGCGGCAGCGGTAAATCGCTGTGGCTGCGTCGCATGGCTGAACTGGCCGAACCGCCATCCGAGATCACCATCACCCTAACTCACGCCGATCAACCCGCGCCATCTGTCCGCATGCTGTTTGACCGCTGGCCCTGCACCTGGCTGGGGCAAACAGTGACTGAGGAACTCCTGTTCGGTCTGAACCGTCAACCGGTGCCGCAACAGCTTGACAGCGCACTGCAGCAGTGGGGCTTGATCGATACCACCCTGACAACCGAACTACAGACGCTGAACCGGTTGCAATCCGTGCGTTTATCCCTGGCTGCTATGAGTCTGGCAGCACCGACGCTTGCGCTATTGGATAATCCAACCGCAGCACTGTGCGAGCAGGATGCGTTGGGGGTGATCCGTGACATCCAACACTGGCTGCAACAATCCAATACAATCGTAGTCGTCGCCTGCAATCGCTGGCAGGATTGGCATTCCAGCGCATCGCAGTGTTGGCGTGTGAACGCCCCGGATGCATTGCCATTACCCAGGGGGCCGGTTTGACAGAGATGGTTCACTTTTCATTCGCATTGAGTCCACGCATGCGCGCATTCATTGAGTTGCGGGATGCTCTGGCTTGTCTGGAGACAGCCAGTGTGAATCAACAGGGCGCCAACTGGTTGCATGCCGCCTGCGATTTGCGCGCCTCGCTGCTTGGCGAACAGGGCCGAAAAGGCGTTATTCCGGAAATCATCGCACTATTTGGGGATTTGCAATCGCACTTGAAAAAATTATGCAAAGATGTCCCGCAATATAAGGAAAAAATCCTCCGTGCCTGTGAGCACATTGATCAGATGACTGAACAACTGCAATCGGGTCTGCCAGACGCGTGTGATTATCTAGCCAAGGATGCACTGCTCAATGCCTATCTTAACACCCAGAAAAAACATGACTGGCTGGGCCATAAATTATGCATGCAACAGAGCATCAAGGCGATCTGGAGCAAGTCCGATGTCCGCACGCTGCCGCTGCATCAGTCGCTGGCGCCGCTGTGCAGCGCTGTTGATACGCTGGACCATATGCTCAATGATTTTGTCGGCTGGAAACAATGTGTTGCCAGTGGCGGTAGCGGCCACATCACGCCGGAACGCGGTAAATCTTTTGGACTGCTGGTGATTGCACTGGCTGCCGATGCTGTGGCGGAAGGTATCATTCCGGATATTTCCGGTAACAGACTGGCTATTCGTCTACGTTTTCAGCACTGGTCCCCCGGTCAGCCACCCGCCGACTACGATCAGGATATCCCCTACGCCATGATGCTTGTGCCGGTGGGTTGCGCATGAGTGCCGCAGGTAGAAGACGCAGATGAATAAAAAAGCATCTACCTTCCACTGTCCCGTATGCAAAAAGCCGGTCAGCAAAGGGACGGAAAACTTTCCGTTCTGTGGTGAACGCTGCCGCACCACCGACCTGGGCCGCTGGGCTGCCGGCGATTATCGTATTGCCGGCGAGGCAGCGCATATCATTAATGACAACGACGCCGATTACTAACCTGCTTCATTCAACCAGCCGCTGATGCCATGCCTCTTATCCTCGCTTCCACATCCCCATACAGTAAAGAGTTACTGAACAGCGACTCACGCCGCTTCGCGGCCCCCAATCCGAGAGTCACAAAATCATGATATTGGAAGTGCGGCTTTAGCCGTGCTAAATAGTGAGTTAAGGCGCGACTGAAGTCGCACTTCCGGTATAATTGGCTCCATTTTGTTACTCAAGAGTCGGGAGTGGAATAGAACATGTTCGTTAACCGAAGC
>JALUWF010000310.1 GCA_027019785.1 Mariprofundus sp.
GACGCTATGGTTGATCTCAATGGATCTCAATCCGTTCGATGGTGCCATCGGGCAGCATTTCTACCATCACGCCTTTGGGTTCATCCAAAAGCATGGAGCAAACAGCAGCAAAGGTAATGCCGCCGGCGATGACGATGAAAAATGCCGATGGTGAGACCAGCGAAAAGACCGTCAGAAACAGCACCGCGCCGATATTGCCGTATGCGCCGACCATGCCTGCGATCTGGCCGGTTAGACGGCGTTTGATCAGGGGGACGACGGCAAATACGCAACCTGCCGCTGCACCGAGGCATAATGAGGCCAGCATCATCACCACTACCGCCATGGCAATCGGCCAGTCGCCGGTGATTTGGGACATGCCGAAAAATCCGATGGCGGCACCAATCAACAGAACCACCAGGGAGCGTTTGCGGCCAAATTTATCACTGACAAAACCGCCGGACGGGCAGGATACAATATCAGTCAAAGCGAAACAGGCACCAAAAATACCGGCGACGGCGACAGGCAGCAAAAATGTTTCCTTGAAGAACAGCGGCAACATGGAAACGACAGAGAGCTCCGTGCCAAAGGTGACAGCATAGGCCACGCTCAGGATGGCGACCTGTTTGAATTTGTAGCGGTGAATTTCAGCCACAGGTTTGACAAAGATTTCTTTATTGACCTTGTGAATCTGGCTGGCCTGATAACAATAAATGCCAAACAACGCGGCATAGATGATATTGGCTGCCAGTGCGCTAACCAGACCGAGCCCGGCGACTTTCCAGACCAAAACGGCCATGGCCAGGTACATCGGGATATTCATCAGCAGATAAAAGAAATAATCCTGTTTGCTCGATACTTCCAGACCTCCGGATTTATTGGGTCGGAAATAGGTGGAGCCAGCCGGGGTGTCGGTGACAGAAAAATAATAAATAACGCCATACACCAGCGCAATCACGCCGGTGAGAGCGGTGGCATAACGCCAGCCGTCATCACCACCGAACATCACGGCCAGTGTCGGCAGCGTGATGGCAGCGGCAGCGGAGCCGACATTGCCGAAACCTTTATAAATGCCTTCGGCTAGTCCTAACTGCTTGGCTGGATACCATTCACTGATCATGCGGATGCCAATCACAAAACCGGCACCGACAAAGCCGAGCAGGAAGCGGGATAGCGCCAGCGCTTCAAAGCTGGTGGATATGGCAAAGAAGAAACACAGGACAGCGGTGAGCAGCAACATGGCCGAATACATTTTTCTGGGGCCAAAATGATCTACCAGCATACCAGTGATAATTCGGGCAGGAATGGTCAGGGCAACATTGAGGATGAGCAGGGTTTTGATTTGTTGATCGGAGAGCCCCATGGATTCCTGAATGGCCAGTAATAACGGCGCATGGCTGAACCAGACCAGAAAGGTCACAAAAAAGGCGAACCAGGTCATATGTAATATTTTTGCCCGGCTCTTGAATGAGAGGAAATTTGCTCTCATTGTGGATGTGCTCATGGTGATGCTCTCCTCTGGTTTTGAATGCGTATAAAAAGGGAGGTGCGGCTTTAGCCGCGCAAGGTTTGATTCATGGTTACAAACATGCGCGGCTGAAGCCGTACCTCCAGTGTTAGTAACTTATTAAATATTACATGGCTTATGAAAGCAAAGGCACGGCCAAGCACTATGTTGACCATGAGGCTAACAATACTCCCAATTGTTTGTGGGGTGACTAGGTTGTAAGGCTAAATAAAGTGCATGAGTGCCTATAAAACAAGCATTGAAATGCCATATTGAGAGCATGAAGGTGTTCAAGCCATAAGAAATGCAAAGGATATTGTGTATGGCTTTTCTAATACCCAAAAGCCAAGTCAGGCATCGCCATGGGATACAAGATTATTCAGCCTGAAACAAAGGGTAGTTTATTATGACACGGAGAGTTTCCAACAGTTCCAAAAAGACCATACTGGGATGCAGGTTGCCGCTCATGAGGCGCTTTGGCAGGATAGGCGCGTTGTTTTGAATATTTTTTGCCGGGGGCAATATGTCTGCAAAGCAGAAACAGGATGCTGGCATCACACATGACGGTGTGTTCTTCGCACAGGAAGAGCTTCATAAAATGCATGATAAAATGCTGTTTATTCGTCGATTCGAAGAAAAAGCGGGTCAGATGTACGGGCTGAAAAAAATCGGCGGTTTTTGCCATCTCTGTAATGGACAGGAGGCGGTGTGCGTCGGGCTCAACCACGCGGCCCGTCCTGATGATAATATCATGAGCAGTTATCGTGATCACGGCCATATTCTGGCGCGCGGTACGGAGCCGACGGCTGTGATGGCTGAACTGCTGGGTCGTAGCGGCGGCGTGGTGAAGGGCAAGGGCGGCTCGATGCATATGTTCGACGCGTCCAAACACTTTGCCGGCGGTAACGGCATTGTCGGCGAGCAGGTGCCGATCGGGCTCGGATTCGGCTTCTCCAACTGGTATAAGGATGACGGCGGCGTGACCATCTGCATTATGGGCGATGGTGGCATCAATCAGGGCGCGGTGTACGAGTCTTTTAATATGGCGGCGCTGTGGAAATTGCCGATTGTGTTTATGGTCGAGAATAACCAGTACGCCATGGGCACGTCGCTGGATCGGGCTTCGGCTGAAACGCAGCTGTTCAAGCGCGGTATTTCGTTCAAGATCCCCGGTATGAAAATTGATGGAATGGACGTGCTGGAGTTCAAAAAGAAAATGGACGAGGCCATCGAGCATACCCGTTCCGGGCAGGGGCCGATTCTGGTGGAAGCGATGACCTACCGTTATCGTGGCCATTCGATGTCCGATCCGGCCACCTATCGTACCCGCGCAGAAGTCGATGAATGGCGGACAGGGCGTGATCCGATTGCACGCATTCAGGCGCAGATGATTAAAGCAGACCTGGCCACCGAGGAATCCTTCAAGCAGAAAGATCGTGATATCAAAAAGGAAGTTGCAGCCATCGCCAAGTCCGCTGAATCGCAGCCTGAGCCCGATGAAGCCGAATTGTGGACAGACATTTATACCGACCCGATTGCGGGCGCATACCCTTATCCGGGCAAGGTGGGCTGAACAAGATGAGTAAAATTACCTACCGTGAAGCGCTAAATCAGGCCATGGCCGAAGAGATGGGGCGCGATGACAATGTGTTCCTGATGGGCGAGGAAGTGGCCGAATACAACGGTGCATACAAAGTCTCGCAGGGATTGCTGGATAAATTCGGTCCCAGGCGGGTGATTGATACGCCGATTACCGAGCTGGGTTTTGCCGGTCTCGGCGTTGGTGCCGCCATGACTGGCCTGCGCCCGATAATCGAATTTATGACCTGGAACTTTGCCATGCTGGCGCTCGATCAGATTGTTAATGCAGCGGCCAAAATGAAATATATGTCCGGCGGTCAGTACTCGGTGCCGATGGTGTTTCGTGGTGCTGGCGGCTCAGCGGCACGCGTCGGCGCGCAGCATTCGCAAAGTCTGGAGAACTGGCTGGTGAATGTGCCGGGTTTGAAGGTGGTGATGCCATCCAATCCGGCTGATGCCAAGGGGTTATTAAAGGCGTCGATTCGCGACAACGATACCGTGATCTTTATCGAGAATGAAATTAACTACGGCGATGTTGGTGAGGTACCGGACAGTGAATATCTGATACCACTGGGCAAGGCCGATGTGAAACTGACGGGTTGTGATGTCACCATCGTGGCGCATTCGCGTATGACCGGTTTTGCGCTGGCAGCGGCCAAAGAGCTGGCCAAAGAGGGTATCGAGGCGGAAGTAGTCGATCCGCGCACCATTCGTCCGCTGGATGAAAACACGATCATTCAGTCTGTGGCCAAAACCAATTGCGCGGTTGTGGTTGAAGAAGGCTGGCGTTTTGCCGGTATTGGTGCGGAGATTTCCGCCCGCATCATGGAACGCGCTTTTGATGATCTGGATTCGCCGGTCATCCGCGTCACCGGCAAAGATGTACCGATGCCGTATGCCGCCAATCTGGAATCACTGGCATTGCCCAGCGTACGCGATATTGTAGAAGCCGCCCGCACCGCCTGTGGCCGTGCTTGAATGTTCTCACCACGAAGGCACAAAACAAAACATATATCGAATTTCTTTGTGTCTTTGTGCCTTCGTGGTTAACTATTAATGAGGTTTAAACATGCCGATTGATCTGTTTATGACGCAGTTGTCGCCGACCATGACCGAGGGAAAAATCGCCCGCTGGTTGAAGAAGGAAGGCGATACGCTGGAATCCGGCGAAATTATGGCCGAAGTGGAAACCGATAAGGCGACCATGGAAATGGAAGTCGTCGATGAAGGGATCATGCACAAAATTCTTTCCCCGGAAGGCGCGACCGTGCCTGTTGGAACTGCCATTGCCGTGATTGCCGAAGACGGCGAAGAAGTACCTGCCGATTATGTTCCGGAAAGCAGCATCGAAGCGGAATCCGCAGTGACATCCGAGCCGGAACCGGCTGTTCAGGCTCCCGTCGAAAAAACCGCAACTGCTCCAGCACAGGTAGAGCCCGCTCCGGCTCCGGTTGCCAGAACAGGACGCATCAAAGCCAGTCCGTTGGCGCGCCGTCTGGCCAAACAAAAAGGCATCAATCTGGCTGCCATTACAGGAACTGGTCCGAACGGGCGCATTGTCAAAGCGGATATCGAAAGCGCTTCCCGGCGTGGCATCAGTTTGGGACAGATGGGGGGCGGATCAACTGCCGCAGTCTCGCCGCCGCCAGTGCGACCGTTGCCGCAAGGGCCGTTACCCTACCACGCCGATGAATATGAGCGGGTAGAAAATTCCATGATGCGCAAAGCCATTGCACGCCGCTTGACCGAATCCAAGCAAACCGTGCCGCATTTCTACCTGAGCGTGGATGTGGCCATGGATCGACTGATGGATTTACGCGCCCAGCTTAATGAAGCAGCCGATGGCGCTTTCAAACTCAGCGTTAACGATTTTATTATCAAAGCCGTCGCCAAGGCATTGAGTGATGTACCGGCAGCCAATGCCAGTTGGACAGACACCGATACGCTGATGCACAAACACGCGCATATTTCCGTAGCCGTGGCCATTGAAGGCGGCTTAATCACGCCGGTTATTCGCTTTGCCGAACAGAAGGGCATCACTGATATTTCCGCTGAAGTGAAGGAACTGGCAGGGCGCGCTCGCGCCGGCGAGCTCAAGCCGGAGGAATATTCGGGCGGCACTTTCTCGATTTCCAATCTGGGCATGTACGGCGTTAAACAATTTGCCGCCATTGTCAATCCGCCCGAAGGCGCGATTCTGGCCGTGGGCGGTACCGATGAACGCGCCGTGGTTGAGGATGGCAGCGTCGTGGTCAAAAAGATGATGACGTTGACGTTGTCCTGCGATCACCGCGTTGTCGATGGCGCAATTGGCGCTGAGTTCCTCGCCGCCCTGAAGAAACATATCGAAACGCCTGCGAGCGTACTAATTTAATAACTTTCACCACAAAGACACAAAGACACAAAGTTAACCGTATTGAACTTTGTGTCTTGGTGCCTTCGTGGTTATCCCCTTTGTGAGGAAAGAACCATGCCGATTGATCTGTTTATGACTCAGTTATCCCCTACCATGACGGAGGGAAAAATTGCCCGCTGGTTGAAGAAAGAGGGCGACGAGCTGGTTTCCGGAGAAGTGATGGCCGAAGTGGAAACCGACAAAGCGACGATGGAAATGGAAGTCGTCGATGAAGGCATTTTGCACAAGATCATCGCGCCGGAAGGATCTGTCGTACCGGTCGGGACTGCGATTGCCGTGATTGCTGAAGATGGTGAGGACGTGCCTGCCGATTATGTGCCGGAAGGTGCTGGCGTTGAGCTGGCTACAGCAGAGGAAACACCGGCTGAAGAGGCTGCGGAACTGGCGGCTGAATCGGCTCCGGCAGCGCAAATCGCAGCAGAAATCGGTCATGCCGTGCATGATGCCGCAGAAGCGGTGGAAGAAGAGCATGAATTAACGCTCAAACCAGCCGGCCTGTTCAATGCCGATGGCGAATATGATGTGGTGGTGATCGGTGCCGGCCCTGGCGGTTATGTGGCGGCGATTCGAGCGGCGCAACTGGGTTTGAAGGTTGCCTGCATTGAATCTACCCATCTGGGTGGCATCTGCCTGAACTGGGGCTGTATCCCGACCAAGGCATTATTACGCACCGCCGAAGTCATCAATATTATTCAGCACAGCGGCGATGTGCTGGGACTGGGCGTGTCCGAAGCCAATCCTGATCTGGAAAAGTCCGTCGCCCGCTCGCGCACTATTTCGGCCAAGCTGAATGGCGGTATCGGATTCCTGTTCAAGAAAAACAAAATCGAGCATATCGAAGGCTTTGCATCATTCGAGGCTGACAATAAACTGATGGTGAAAGACAGCGATGGCAAAAGCACGCAGGTCACCGCCAAACATGTGATTGTGGCGACCGGCGCACGGGCACGCGCATTTCCGGGCATGGAAGTCGATAACGAAATAATCATCACCTACAAACAGGCATTGGCTCCGAAATCGCTACCGAAGAAACTGGTGGTGATCGGCAGCGGCGCGATTGGCATGGAATTCGCCTATTTTTACAAGGCTATGGGATCTGATGTGACTGTGATTGAAGCAGCTGATCAGATTCTGCCGTTGGAAGATCATGAAATTTCCAAACTGGTGGCGCGCTCCTTCAAGAAGCAGAAGATCAAGATTATTACCGGCGCCATGGTCTCCTCGGCCAAAAATATTGATGGCGTAGCTGTGGTGGAATATGAAGCCAAAGGCAAGTCACAAAAAATCGAAGGCGATGTCTGTCTGGTGGCTGTCGGCGTGATTGGTAATACCGACAATATCGGTGCAGACAACACTTCCATGCAGATTGAGCGCAATACGATTGCTGTGGACGACTGGTATCGCACCGATCATGCGGGCGTGTATGCTATCGGTGATGTGGTCGGCGCACCGGCGCTGGCGCATGTGGCCAGTCATGAAGGCATCGTCTGTGTCGAAGCGATTGCCGGGAAGCATCCGCATAAAGTGGATTACGGCAATGTGCCGGGCTGCACCTATTGCCAGCCGCAGGTCGGTTCCATCGGCAAAACGGAAAACCAGTGCAAGGCCGAAGATATCCCGTATAAAGTTGGCCGTATGTCCTACAACACCAACGGCAAAGCGATGGGGCTGGCGGAAACAGACGGCATGGTCAAAACCATCTTCCACGCCGAAACGGGTGAATTGCTGGGCGCACACATTGTCGGCGCAGAAGCGACTGAAATGATTGTGTCACTTGGCGTCGCCAAAACCCTGGAAACCACCGAAGCGGAGCTGGCGCACCACATGTTCCCGCATCCGACGCTATCGGAAATGATTCACGAATCCGTACTGGATTCAGAGGATCGCGCCATTCATATCTAAGCCACATAAGAAACAGGAATGTTTACCACAGAGTACACATAGTAAGGGCAAAACCATCGTACATATTTGTCTCTCTTCGCATCTGCGAGGTCAGCG
>JALUWF010000311.1 GCA_027019785.1 Mariprofundus sp.
AGCCGAAAAGATTGAATTTTAATGGTGGCGATTGAAGGAGCCGTTCAATCGCTTTTAGGCTCGCATATGTGTTCTTCCCTATCCAGCGCAACAAAAAGCAATTCTTGCACCGTTAGACCGCGCGCATCGGCTATTTTTTGCAGACGCTTCATGCGTTTTTCTGTGACTTGTATTGTGATTGTGTGCTTCATACTAGCTCCAGTTGTTTAGTTTTTTTCGCACTGGATTTTATATCTTGGTCTTGTTCATCGAGGGAAAGTAACACCTTACAAAATAATTCAGCTTCATATTTCTTGTATGCTTTTTCTTTCCAGACGAGCGAGGCGTTTAGTGTGTAAACATTGCAATTTCCACTTTTGTAAACAGCAATATACCGATGTTCTACAAGGTATTTAATCGCTTTTATGATTGTTGGACGGCTCACATTTAGTTTTGCTGCAATGATTGATTGCGAAACAATAACGCCGTTTCCTTCATCCATAAGCTTGATTAAGAGCATGAACAATTGAGGAATCGTTTTAGCAGGTGCTTTTACATAGAGTGCATTAATCGCATCAATGCCGTCGGGGTCACTCCACTGCACAAAATTTAAGTTTTTATTCATTTTTTATACTCCTATAGCCCTATGCTTTACATAGTGTGTAAACTATTTTGTGCAGTAAGGATAAACAGTTTTTACACTAAAGTAAAGCTTTATATTTACATTATTGTAAAGCAACCTATGTAAAGAAAACCCCCCTTTTTTTTACACTCTATGTAAAGAAAACCCCCCTTTTCTTTACATAGGTTTTTTACAAGTAATTAAAAAATAAGGATGTTCTATTTGTACCCTTCTATATATCTAATGAAATGACTGTTAACACAGCCGCAGGCGCAACCCTTTAGTGCCAGCCTGACGGCTGCCACCACCGCTTAGAGAGCGTGCCGCTCTGCCCTTGCAGGGCATTCACTGCCTTTCATTAAGCGGCTTCGCCGCCGCTTCGTTCAGCTTACAAAAGCCATGCCTCCGCGCTACGCGCTGCATCATGGTTTTTGACGCTTCACTCCACTTTTATCGCTACGGGCGATCGCCCCCATCTCGCCGCTCTCTGCGAGCGCAGCGACGAGATGGGGGCGATTTTTTTCGCCCTCCGCTCTGGTCACATCGGGGGCGTATCGCCGCCCCCGTAAACCCCTACTCGCAGCTCAAAGATGGGGGCGATGAATGCGTGCTTGGGTATTGA
>JALUWF010000312.1 GCA_027019785.1 Mariprofundus sp.
TGAGCGATTGTCGCATGCATTTTCAGACCAGCGCAATGAGTCATATATCACCCATGTCATGCAAGACTTGCTCAGGCAGCGTATTTATCAGCAGGCATCCGGCTATGAAGATGGAAACGATGCCAATACGCTCAGAGTCGATCCCGCATTTAAGCTGGCAGTAGGGCGCAAGCCATTGGATGAAGATAATCACCTTGCCAGCCAGCCGACCTTCTCTCGTCTGGAAAATGCTGCTACCCGCAAAGATATCTACCGTATGACACTGGCTATGGTCGATCAGTTCATCGCATCTTATGCCAAAGCACCCAGGTTGATCGTGCTTGATATGGATCACACATCAGACCGCACCTTCGGACAGCAGGCGTTTTCCTTCTATAACCACCACTATCGCAGTCACTGCTATTTGCCGCTAACCATTTTTGAAGGAAGCTCCGGTAAGATGGTTGCGGCAGTGCTGCGACCCGGCAAACGTCCGACAGGCAAAGAGAATGCCATGATCATGAAGCGTATTATCCGGCGTATCCGGGAATACTGGCCGCGCACCCATATCATCCTGCGTGGCGACGGACACTTCTCCAACCCGGAACTGATGCAACTCTGCCTTGATGACGGCCATATGGATTTCATCTTTGGTCTTCCCTCCAACAAAAAGCTGGCGAAGCTCATTCAACCGGCCATGGACAAAGCCAGAACTCTGCACGCCTATCGGAGTTCGTTGCAAAAGGCCAATAACATACCCTCAAAAAGTACCCGCATCTTTGAGGAGTACGAGTATGGGGCGGGCTCATGGCCCCAGGCGTTCCGAACGATTCTCAAGGCGGAAGTCATGGATGCCGGTGACAACCCTCGTCTGATTGTCACATCGATAGAAAACCTCAGTCCAAAGGCAGCTTATCAGGAGTTGTACTGCGCCCGTGGCAATGATGAGCGCTATATCAAGGAACTGAAGAATGACCTTGCATGCGACCGCACTTCAAACTCCAGCTTTTTGGCCAACTGCATGCGGCTGATCATCAGTTGCGCTGCCTATACGCTGATTCACGCCATGCGTGCTGAAACATTGCGAGGAACATCCATGGCTCGTACATCAGCGACAACCATTATCTCAAAGCTGTTCAAGATCGCTGTTCGGCTTGTGCAGTATAAAGACCGCATCAAGTTGCACCTGCCAACATCATGCCCGGTCAAGTCAGTGCTCATGCAAATCACCGAACTCCTCTAC
>JALUWF010000313.1 GCA_027019785.1 Mariprofundus sp.
GCCAGATCGAATAGCTCGATCATTTTCTCGCGGCTGAATACTTCATCATCACCGTGCGACCAGCCGAGCCGAGCCAGATAATTATTCACAGCATCCGGCAAATAACCCTGTTGGCGGTATTCGGTAATGGCTACGGAGCCATGACGTTTGGACATCTTGGCACCATCGGGTCCATGAATCAGCGGGATATGGGCAAATTGAGGGATTGGCAGACCGAGCGCCTGATAGAGCTGAATCTGGCGCGGCGTATTGTTCAGGTGATCGGAGCCGCGCACCACATGTGTAATACCCATGGCGGCATCGTCAATGACCACGGCCAGATTATAGGTCGGCGTGCCATCGCTGCGCAGCAGGATCAGATCATCGAGCTCGGCATTGGGAAAGCTGACTTCGCCCAGCACCAGATCATTAACGATCGTTTCACCATCATCAGGAGAGCGAAAACGAATCACATAGGGCTGATCATCCGGTTGATCGGAGCGATGACGACAACGGCCATCGTACATCGGCTTCTTGCCGGCGGCGCGCTGCGTTTCGCGCATGCTATCGAGCTCCTCCCTGCTGCAGTAGCAGCGGTAGGCATGGCCTTTTTCAAGCAGTTGTTCGACAGCGCGGACATGTTCAGCCTGCCTTGAGGCCTGAAATACCGGCTCTTCATCCCAGTTTAGCCCCAGCCAGGAGAGGCCATCGAGAATGACCTGCGTGGCTTCGTCGGTTGAACGCTCGCGATCCGTATCCTCAATGCGCAACACAAACTGGCCACCGTGATGACGGGCGTAGAGCCACGAAAACAGCGCAGTGCGAGCACCACCAATATGCAGCATGCCGGTTGGCGAAGGGGCGAAGCGGGTGCGAACGGTCATAATATCTCCTGATTGCAAAAGGCGGCGCAAGCTATCGCGATAAAAGTGTGATTTCATCTGTTTCTCTTGGCTGCGGCGCAAGCGCATCGGTTGTCTGTTCCATATTCATCATTGCCAATATCCGGATCATGGTCTATATAATAGATATCAGGAAGAAAATCACACCACATGGATGCGGCGACACGAGGAAACACAACCATGGGCGTAAACAGAGAAGATGATGGCAGCGGCGATAGCTGGAACCGCAATTCAAAATCGGGGGGCAAAGGTGATTTCCGCGGCCCGAACTATTTGGGCTTCGGGCTGATTGTAGTGTTCATTGTGCTGTTGGCTATCGCGATCAACTCTTGAGTAACAAAATGGGGATCATTGTACCGTAAGTGCGACTTCAGTCGCGCCTTGACTCACTATTTGGCGCGGCTGTTTAAAATGAAATAAACAACGCGCAATTAGATCAGACGTAAGCCAGCCAATGCTTGGCGGTTTCGAGGCGACCATGCACAACATCAAAATATGTTTTCTGTAACACTTCTGTCACCGGGCCACGCGAGCCACTGCCGATGGTACGGCCATCCAACTCCCGAATTGGCGTCACTTCAGCCGCCGTACCGGTAAAGAATGCTTCATCAGCCACATAGACTTCATCGCGCGTTATACGCTTTTCTCGCACTTCATAACCGGCCTCTCTGGCCAGGTGAATCACCGTGGCGCGGGTGATACCATCCAGTGCGCTGCTCAATTCCGGCGTGTAAATCACGCCGTCGTACACCATAAAGAAATTCTCGCCGCTGCCTTCGGCCACAAAGCCGTCCACATCAAGAAACAGCGCCTCGTCGTAGCCATCACGCTGAGCATCGGACAGGCCCAGCATGGAATTGATATAATTGCCATTGGCCTTGGCCTTGCACATAACCACATTAACATGATGGCGGGCAAACGAGGAGGTGCGGATACGAATACCCTGCTCCAGCGCGTCCTTCCCCAGATAAGCACCCCAGTTCCATGCCGCCACAATCACATGGGTCTTGAGATTATCGGCTCTGAGTCCCATGCCTTCGGAACCGTAAAACACCATGGGACGCAAATAGGCGGAATCCAGTCCATTCTCACGCACGGCGGCAAGCTGTGCTTCGTTGAGATCATCTTTTGAAAACGGCATAGTCATATTCATGATTTTCGCGGAACGAAATAGCCGATCAGTGTGCGCCTGCAGACGAAAAATTGCCGTGCCTGCATCGGCATGATAGGCACGCACTCCTTCAAATACGCCCATGCCGTAGTGCAGCGTGTGCGTCAGTACATGCACCTTGGCCTCGCGCCACTCCACCATTTCGCCATCGAACCAAATCAAGCCGTCACGATCCGCAAAGTCCATTGCCATTACCCCTGAAAGAAAGTTCACGAAATGTAGCGCCTCACCGTGATCGGCGCTATCACTTACACGTGCAATGATGTTTTGCCGTGTTAGCCTGTCGGCATGATTCGTGGAGAACAACTGAGCAAATCTTATGGCGACGTCGCTGCGCTATCGCCTACCGATATCCAAATCCGGGCAGGCAAGATTACCGCCATTATGGGCGGTTCGGGATCAGGTAAAACCACGCTGTTGCGACTGCTGGCCGGACTGGAGAAACCGAGCTCCGGCCATGTCTGGTACGGCGATGAAGATTTGTGTTCCATTGCAGATCAGCGACTATACGAACTGCGCCAGAGCATGGGTATGTTGTTTCAGTACTCGGCGCTGCTCAATTCGTTGAATGTCTATGACAATGTCGCATTCCCGCTGCATGAACACACGGATCTGGATGAAACCATCATCCAGACCATGGTCTCCATGAAGCTGGAACAGGTTGGGTTGCGCGGCTTTGAAGAAATGATGCCGTCCGAACTCTCCGGCGGTATGGCGAAGCGTGTCGCCTTCGCCCGCGCCATGTCCATGGATCCGAAAATTGTCTTTTTCGATGAGCCGACTTCGGGACTGGATCCGATCTCTGCCGGCGTCATCAGCACGCTGATTCGGGATACTGCCAGTAAAAACCGTATGACTTCGATTGTGGTCACCCATGATGTGCAGGCCGGTCTGTCCATTGCCGATCATGTGATTCTACTCTGGCAGGGGTGTATTATCGCCAAAGGGCCTCCGGATGCGATTCGCGACAGCGATGATGCGCGCGTGCAGCAGTTTCTCGAAGGTCGTCCAGACGGCCCCATTCCGTTCTCACGCAGTACCACATCCTATATTGATGACCTGACGCACAGACCCGGCACAGTGCGGCTCTCATCATGAGGTGCTTATGAGTGATATCATGGCCAAACAATCCGCCACAACCATCTTTTTCGGACAGCTGGGACGCCATGCTTTGCGTGGCATCGAGCAACTTGGCGACGGTGTTATGCTGGGGCTGAATGCACTGGGGCTGGTTTTCAGAAAACCGTGGCAGGGCAAACACTTCGTGCTGCAGATGCATGCTCTGGGCGTGGGTTCGCTGGTCATTATTATTATCACCGGTGCATTTACCGGCATGGTGTTGGCGTTGCAGGGTTATTATACGCTGGCCAAATTCGGCTCGACATCACTGCTTGGTGCCGGTGTCGGCATGTCCATTATCCGGGAATTGGGGCCCGTGCTGGGTGCATTTATGATTATCGGACGAGCCGGCTCCAGCATCACCGCCGAAATCGGCATCATGCGCGTCACCGAGCAGACCGATGCGCTGGAGATGATGGCGGTCAACCCCAAGCAACGCATTCTACTGCCTCGCATTGTCGCTGTGACGTTGGCCGTGCCGCTGCTGGTATCCCTGTTTGACGTCATCGGAATTGGTTCCGGCTATATTGTCGGGGTGGAGTTGCTGGGTGTGAATCCCGGCGCTTATATGGCGGAATTGATCGCCAAAGTCTCCATGCATGATCTGTATGGTGGCTGGGTCAAGGCGGTCGTGTTCGGATTTCTGATTAGCATGATCTGCACCTATATGGGCTACCGCTCAGAACCAACCACGGAGGGCGTGGCGCGTGCCACGACGCAGGCCGTGGTGGTCGCTTCAGTCAGCGTGTTGATTATTGACTATATATTAACCTCGTTTTTCCTCTAAGGAGTATTGCATGCAACCGTATCGACGAACTGAAATGAGCGTGGGCGTATTTGTGTTTCTCGGTCTGCTGGCCATCGGCTGGATGGCGTTGAAGCTGGGTCAGGTGGGCGGGCTGGGTCAATCCGGCTATACGTTGAGCGCCAATTTTGACGATGTCGGCGGCGTGCGAAAAGGCAGCGACATCATGATGGCCGGCGTGATTATCGGCCGCGTGGACCGCGTAGCGTTGACCGATAATGATCATGCTACCGTAATTTTGCGTATTCATGATGGCGTCAAGGTCGCCGATGATTCATTCGCCTCCGTGCGCACCAAGGGCATTATCGGAGACCGCTATATCCGTATTACCCAGGGCGCTGATAACACTTACCTCGATCCGGGCAGCGAAATAGAAGAGACCCAATCGGCTATCAATATCGAAGATTTGATCAGCAAGTATATTTTTAAGGGTAAGGGGTAATGATTCCGCCTCGAGCACCGACTTGCAGGTGCTACGATAAGCCCATTGTTTGTCTCATGTTAAAGCCAAGGAGTTGATTATGAAATTCTTCCATCGTATCGCCATCATTGTCGCCATGCTATTTTCCGTCTCTGCATGGGCTGCGGAAGAAGGGCCGAGAGCGGTGATCGAAACCACCGTCAATCAGTTGATTCATGTGCTGGAGCAACGCAAAGATAAAAGCGTTATCTCCGCTACTGATCGAAAAGCCATTCGCCAGGTTGTGGAGGGGCGCTTTGATTATCGTGCTATGGCCCGACGCAGCCTGGGCAGACCATGGAAAAAACTGGATGAGGCCGAACGCACGCATTTCACCCAACTCTACCGCGACCTGCTGGAGGGCTCATACGGTAACCGCCTGAGCGAATATAGGGGTCAGAAGGTGGTGTTCGCCAAGGCTGAAATCAAAAGAAACAAGGCCCGCGTCAAATCAACGATCATTGATGGCGAACGCGAAACACCCGTTGAATATCGACTGCACCAGACGAGCAGCGGCTGGCAGGTGTATGATATCCGTATTGAGGGAGCCAGCATGGTATTCACCTTCTATCAGGATTTCAAAGCGACCCTTGAAGATGGCGGTTATGAACATCTGGTGAAATCGCTAGAAAAACAGGTTGCCAAACTCAAGGCGAAGGATCAGGACTGAACCAGCCTGAGACGTCTGCCAGATCCGGCGGCACTCTGAAGCGCGCGCTGGCATCATGCCGGCGCGTCTTCCTTGCGCTACTGTTTTCAACGATACTGTTCGCAGTCTGGATCTGGTGGCAGTCTCCCAGCCTGCAGACACTGAAACCGGCCATCGAAAGCTATATCCAGCAGACCCTGCAGTTAAAAGATTTGCACCTTGGCCGGTTATCCTGGCATTGGGCGGGTTTTCTATGGTTACAGGCCGATCGACTCGATTTTACCAGTGCAGATCATAGCATGGCCTTCCACGATGGTGGCGCTGCTATCCGCATTCCTCTGGTTGCACTGCTCAGCGGCAACATCACACCTGATCGAATTCGGTTGCAGCGAGGAGCCCTGACTCTGCAAATCGGTGAGGCCAACATGCAGGCTCTGACCAGCCAGCTAATGCTGGAAAATGTCGACCTGAACTGGCGTTATGACGACTGGCATGGTCACATCGCATCGCTTTCACTCAGGCTCGATAGTGCTGCGCGTAATCTGCAGGCTACATCACCCTCACTGCATGCCTCAGTTCAGCTTGATGATGATGGCTACCCCCGGAGTATGACGCTGCATTGTCAGCATACAGACTGGTTGCCCGTCAGGCTGTCCCGGCAACTGCACGGCGACCCGGAAGTCAATATCGGGCTACTCCGCCAATCACCTCATCGCTGGGCGATTAAATTTTCTGTCATATCGGATCACCCGCTGTCGATCATGCCCGGTACGACCCGTGCCATGCAGTTGAACCACCTGAATTCAGATATGGTTATCACCACGGCATTGGACAACGGCAAACAGATGTTGCAACGGATTGATGTCAACAGCCTGCACTGGGAGCTGGGAAAAAATTATATTTCCGCACGGGGGCACTGGCAAGATGGCATCCTGAATATGCGGGGAGATTCCGATCATCTGAGTATGCCACTGATCTGGTCGTGGTTACGACCATTCGGAGACGATGACTGGCGGCACTGGCTGGCTCTGATGCACGATGGTGTCGCCAGCAACCTGAAGGCAGATGTGACACTCTCCTGGCCTGATCCGCTACAACACTGGCCAACTGCTGATGCCCTGCATGCCATGCAGTATCATCTTCAGGCACAAATGAATGATGCCGATTTTGCGCTGGGTGTGTCGGACAATGCCCTGCGCCACAGCAAGGTGCGGGTGGATTTGAATCAGGACGGTATGCATGCCGATTTTCTCGATGCGGTACTGCCACGCCAACTGGGCCATTTTTCCGGAAAGCTGTATGCCCCGTGGGATACCATGGAGATGCATATCTCCGGCAATGCATCCACGGATGTAAACCGCCTGTTGCAATGGCTCGGCCCGACCAATATCCCCAATTGGACATGGAAAAAGGCCAAGGCGCACAGCACCTTTAAACTGTTATGGAAATTGAATGAATCCACGCCGAAACAGGCCAGTGCCACGCTGCATCCGGACGGCGACTGGCAGGTATCCCTGCTGGGGCTGGATATGCAACTCTCCGACGGCGAGGTACAGTGGGATGAACATGCTGGGTTGACGCTCAAGTCCATGCATATCAAAAACAACCTGATGCAGGCCACCCTGTCGTTACAGGCGGCGGCAACGGGTGATACGTGGTCAATTACTGCACTCAACGCGACTGGAACAGCCCGTCTGGCACCGCTTGCCGCGCATTTTCAACTTCCGCTTTCCCATCCTGACGGCAGCATAAGCACCAGTCTGGTCTTTGATGGCAAATGGCATGGGTTGCTGGATTTGAAGAACGCCAGTTGGGAGCAACTGCTCGGCTCCAGTAAAAAAACAGGCGATCCGCTGGTTGTCCGTTATCAGGGCGAACTGGATATGCAGACCAGTACACCCACCATCCACCTTAACAAGCTGGCCAGTCATGGTAACAAGATTAAACTGTATGAAGGTAGTCTAAGCATCAATAAAAACGGCTTAACTGCACAGCTTAACGGGCTACATACGCCATCCTTCAGCGGCTCACTGGGTATTAATGTACCATTCGACAATACAAGCCCATGGAAAATTGATGCCAGAGCGAGTTACCTGAATCGCAATGCATTGCCGAAGACAATCGATCATCCCGATCAGATACTACTAAATAAAGGCTGGCTGCTGCGTGCTGATATCCAGCAGCTGGATTGGGATGACGCCCGCATGAGCGGCGTGCATATCAACATGTCATCGGACAAGAACAGTATCGGTATTCTTGAAGCGGCCCAGATCCACACCGCACAACTCGATATCATGGATGTGGATGCCCGTTTTACATTGCCGGGTCAGGGGCGCGTGGAGTTGCGCAAGTTTGTCGCCAACCTGGAAAAACAGCACCTGACCATGTCGGCAACGCTAACGCCGCAAACAGGCGGCGGCATGCGCTGGCAGGGATTTGCAGAACTGAGCGGCGATTTTGGTTACCTGATGAAATTGTCAGGCTTGTCGGCACGTTTCACTGGCGGCAAAAGCCATATTCTGTTCTCCGGTCAGGGTATGATGCTGCGCGAGCAACCGTGGTGGCAAGGGCTGGACGGGCGCCTGCGCCTGCGCGTGGATGATGGCCGTATTCTTGAAGGCGGCACCCTGACCACCCTGCTCTCTACCATTAATCTGTCCCAACTGCCCGCCCTGCTACTCGGCCAGCGCAAGGATCTCTCCGGCCCCGGCATCATGTATGAACGCTTGCAGATGGAGGCGATTATGCAGAATCAGAATATCCGTATTCGCAATGTCGCCATGCGCTCATCCGCTTTTGATCTGGTTGGTCACGGCAGCATGGATATTGCCAAGGCTATGATCGACCTCTATCTGGTTGTCAAACCATTGCAGAATCTGGATGCGATACTGGCCAAAATCCCGCTGCTGCGCGATATACTGGGCGGCGCCTCGCATAGTCTGATGCGTAAAGTTTATCATATGCACGGCCCGTTCACCGATGCCAAAGTCGAAGCGGTCAGCCCGGAAAAGGCTGGCCTGGCCTCAAAAGGGTTTATTGAACATCTGCTCAGCCTGCCCAATGACTGGTTTGGCACGGATGAAAAACCGGAGGCGCAACCGGTTCGATAATGAATGATTTGAATGGCAAGAAAGAGAGCCTGATGTTGCTACAAAAGCTGGCTGAGGCGACATCCAACAGCATTGGCAGTCCGCGCTAGCAGTTGCGTTTACGCTAACTCGACGACAAACTTGGGAAATATCCTGACCGAAAAAGTGGCGCCCCGAGGTGATATGATCAACAACGATTGCATACAGGATGTTTCCTTCACTGACTGCGAAAGCAGTCATGTGGGGAAATTGTGTCTGCAACTGAACTGCGATAGTGATTGCATTCTTGTACTGCGATCCATGGTCTCGGTGATGACAGCCCGGGCCGGCATGGATGCATTGCAGAGCAATCGTGTCGCCATTGCCGTGGACGAGTTGTTTGCTAATATTGCGACCCATGCCTACCTGGGCAAACCGGGCAAAGTGGAATTCGTCACTCGTATTGATAATCGACGGCATAGCGGACAGATACAAGAAGGACAGGAACTGGTGTTCGACTTCCGGGATTACGCCTCGATAGGCTGGAACGGCGACCTTGCCGAGGTGGCATCCCGCATACTCGCAATCGATGAACTGTGTCCGGGCGGGCTGGGATTGCGATTGATCTGCTCGGTGGCAGACCATTGCGAGCATAAAATCCTTGAAGATGGCAATCAGTGGCGACTGACATTTAATATTGATCACGGCAAACGCTCGAAAGGTGAAGCGCATCATGAATACAGATCTTAAATTTGAACAGGAAGAGGGGGACGAAGGTTGCACCCTGCTGCGAGTGTATGGAGATGTCACTATCCAGACATCTCCGAAGCTGCGCGAGCAGTTAAAACCATTGCTGGGCACTTCTACCAAGGAAATTCATGTGGCGCTGGAGCATGTTGATTTTATGGATTCATCCGGCATCGCAACGCTGGTCGAAGGCTTGCAGTGGGCTCGAATGACAGGGGGGCGATTTGTGCTCTCCGGCCTGAGCGAAAATGTACGCGACGTGTTTGAACTGGCCAAACTGGATACGGTATTTGAAATCGAGGAAAGCCCTGCATGAGTCAGCCCGGATATCCAGATCTGCGTGCTTTTATCGCCGATCTGGAACAGAGGGGATTATTAAAACGCATTACCACTGAAGTCAGTACTGAACTGGAAATCACCGAGATTTCCGACCGGGTGCTGCGCGTCGGCGGCCCGGCGCTGCTGTTCGAGCATGTCAAAAACTCCCATATGCCGGTCTTAACCAATCTGTTCGGTACAGCCGAGCGTATTGCGTTGGGTATGGGACGAGAGTCTGCTTCCGAGTTGCGCGAAATCGGTGAATTGCTGGCCTACCTGAAAGAACCCGAACCGCCCAAAGGTATTAAAGACGCATGGGATAAATTCCCGGTGTTGAAAAAAGTGATGCACATGCAGCCCAAACGGGTCAAAAAAGCGGCCTGGCAGCAGCTTGTACTCACAGGCGATGATGTCGATCTGGATCGCTTGCCCATTCAAACCTGCTGGCCCGATGATGCTGCGCCCCTATTAACCTGGGGTTTAGTCGTGACACGCGGCCCCAACAAGGAACGCCAGAATATCGGCATCTATCGGCAGCAGAAAATCGGCAAAAACAAACTTATCATGCGCTGGCTCAAACATCGCGGCGGTGCGCAGGATCATCTGGAAGCCAAAAAAGCCGGGGCGGAATCATTCCCGTGCGCAGTCGTCATCGGCGCTGATCCGGCCACCATTCTGGCTGCGGTCACACCGATTCCGGACTCCTTGTCCGAATATCAGTTTGCCGGTCTGTTGCGCGGCAAGAAAACCGTCTTGTGCGATTGCCTGTCGGTGCCATTGCAGGTGCCGGCTTCGGCGGAAATCGTGCTCGAAGGACATGTCTCGCTCAGTGAATATGCCAAAGAAGGGCCATTCGGCGATCACACCGGCTATTACAACGAAACGGAGATGTTCCCCGTATTTACGGTGGAGACCATGAGCATGCGCTCCGATGCCATCTACCACTCCACCCATACCGGCAAGCCGCCGGATGAACCGGCTGTGCTGGGGCTGGCGTTTAACGAAGTGTTCGTGCCGATTCTGCAAAAACAGTTTCCTGAAATTGTCGATTTTTATTTGCCTATGGAGGGCTGTTCCTACCGCGTCGCCGTCGTCTCCATCCGCAAGGGTTATGCCGGCCATGCCAAGCGGGTGATGTTCGGCATCTGGTCGTATCTGCGCCAGTTTATGTACACCAAATACATTATCGTGGTCGATGAAGATATCGATTGTCGCGACTGGAAAGAGGTGATCTGGGCCATCTCCACGCGATGCGATCCGGCCCGTGATTTTACCATAACGGAAAATACGCCCATCGATTATCTCGATTTTGCCTCTCCCGTGGCCGGACTGGGCTCGAAAGTCGGCATCGATGCCACCAACAAGTGGCCGGGCGAAAGCAGCCGCGAATGGGGGCGGCCAATCAGCATGGATGCAGACGTGAAGGCGCGTGTTGACGCCATCTGGCAGGAACTGGATCTGTGAAGATCGGAATGCAACTGGCAGCCCGGGAAACTGATAGCGTTCATACTCATGTCTAAACAACTACGCATTGCTCTGATCACTATTCTGCTGGTTGTGGTCGGTGCGGTTTACATGCTGATATCCACGCCGGACTATGGCGATATCAATGCCGATGGGGTGAGGCTGGGCAAGGCGGCTTACCAGCAGGGGGATTATGATGAAGCGGCCAAATGGTTCCATCTAGCTGCCAAAAAAGGTAACAAACAGGCCCAGTATCAGTTTGCCATGCTCTATCGCAACGGCAAGGGCGTTGATCGCGATGATACGCAGGCCGTGCGCTGGCTCAAACTGGCTGCCGCGCAACATCATCAAGAAGCCGAATATCAACTGGGCGCCATGCTGGAGCATGGACGCGGGGTGGATCGCGCTGATGCTGCTGCCGCCTTCAAATGGTTTCGACAGGCAGCGCTGAGCGGTCACAGCGGCGCGCAGTTGCATCTGGCCTTGATGTACGAAAAGGGGCACGGCGTTAAAAAGAGTGATGCGCAAGCTCTGGACTGGGCCGTAAAAGCCGCCGCATCCGATAACACCGATGCCAAATCATATTTGCAGCAACTGTTGAATCGCATCAATGCCAAAGCGTCCAATGGCGATGCTGCGGCCCAGTTCGTACTGGCCCGCCTCTACGAGCGTGGCGAGGGGCTGCAGGCTGACAAAAACAGAGCCGAACAGTGGTTACGTCAGAGTGCCGCCAAAGGCAATCCGGCCGCGCAATTTCATCTGGCGGAGCTGTTGCGACAAAGAAAAGGTTCGCAGTCGATACAACAAGCCGCCGATTTATACCTGCAAGCCGCCCGGCAAGGCGTCATGCAAGCTGCCGCGAAAATCGGTGCGCTCTATGCAACAGGACAGGGGGTGAATCGGGATTTAACTGCAGCGATCAGCTGGCTAAAAAAAGCCGCCGATGCCGGACAGAGTCAGGCGCAGACCAATCTGGGGATTCTGCTAGCCGCGAAACATCAGGATCAGCAGGCCATCCACTGGCTAACGCAGGCTGCGCAAGGCGGAGCGGCGGATGCCCAAAATAATCTGGCAGTCATGCTGGCGCTGGGCCGGGGTGCTAAACGGGATCTGCGCAGTGCACTGCAGTGGATGAAAAAAGCTGCGGCGGCTGATCCTCTGGCACAATATAATCTGGGGCTGATCTACTTGCGCGGCATCGGCATCATGCAGAATGAGGAGACGGCCGCACAGTGGCTTCAAAAAGCGCAGGCCAGCGGCAATAAACAGGCCAGATTCATACTGGGGCTACTTTACGACACGGGCCGAGGCGTTGTTTCCAACACTGCAACAGCCCAGCACTGGTATGGCCTGGCTGCTGAGGCAGGCGACACCAATGCCATATACAATCTGGCTGTACTCTATTATGGCCAATCCGATTTTAACAAAGCTTTTGCGCTATTCAAACGGGCTGCCAATGCGGGTGACTTAGAAGCGCAAAATATAGTCGCTTCGATGTTGCAGTTGGGACAGGGCGTAACATTCGATGTGCAACAGGCCTTAACATGGTACAGTAAAGCTGCCAGCCACGGCTATGCCCCGGCTCAATTCAACCTGGGAAATCTGTACAGGAAGGGCGACGGCATGGAACAGCGAGACGATATTGCCGTAAACTGGTATCGCAAGGCAGCTGCTCAGGGCTATGCCCCGGCGCAAAATGCGCTGGCCTACATGGTTGCCCAGGGTCGCGGCATAGCGGCGAACAGGGAACAGGCGCTGCAATGGCTACAAAAGGCCTCCGCCCAGGGCTTCAGTATTGCCGGGCACAACCTTTCGCTGCTCAGGCAAAAGCAGAGCGGCTTCACGCTGGTCAGTCTGGAAGTGAATTTTCAGGTGCGTGCCAATATTCTAACAGAAAACCCGTTTGATTTAGCTCATCGTTTACAGATCTACCATACGCCACAGTTACATTAACCCAACCCGGCATCGCCGCAACCAAACAGGTTGGAACCACAACTGATTTTGATTTCTTCGCGTCCTTTGCGGCTTTGCGTGAGTCGCTTTTGATCTTGTGGCCGAAAAGGATTTAACCCGGACTATTCATGAATGGTCCGGGTTAAGAGTATAGACGCAAGCTGGAGCCGTCGTTATGGTTCGCCCCGTTTTGGGTGCCCAACGGTTGATTGTCACACATTTGACCACGGGTGAAACGGGAAGTCCGGTGCGGAGAATCAATAACCAATTCGGTCAGATCGCCTGATATTTGATTTCTGGCAAGGCGCGAGCAGCGCAAAAGCGGAGCATACTTATCGTATGTGAGCATCGAGCAGCAGAGCAACGCAGCCAGCAGTCAAATAGCAGGATGAGATGAGCGGATTGAACCAATGCCGGCGCAGCCCCCGCTACTGTAGGCCTGACAACGCTGTTTTAATCCACTGCGACACCAGTCACGGGAAGGAGGCAGCCGCGAATGAAGGCAAGCCAGGAGACCGGCCCGAGACAAGACATGCGTGTCATGTCGACGGTATGGGGCCTCGGAGGGAGACTGGTTGCCGGATGTGACGGCCTGCTCCCGAATGTTCAGCCCATTATATCCCGTATTCCTTTCTCTCTCTCGTGATTCATACCGCACATTATATATGCGCGGCGGGCGCGAAGGAGAAACATCTTGATCAAACGTACCAACAAAAATATGCAGAAATATCCATTATGGATAGCAGGAATGCTGTTGTTTGCACCAGTGCAGGCGCAAGCGACTGAAACATTAAAGCCGTTGGTGGTGACTGCGGGGCGTATCGCACAGGATCCGGCCAAGGTGAGCGCCGATGTAACTGTGATCGACCGGCAGGCTATTATCCAGTCGCAAAAGACATCAGTGGCAGATATTTTGCGTAGTCAGCCGGGTATAGATGTGGCGGCCAGTGGCGGGCCGGGCAAGGCGACATCCGTTTTTTTAAGGGGTGCGAATTCAGGACAAACGCTGGTCTTGATCGACGGTGTGCGCGTGGGTTCGGCAACGCTTGGTTCCTTTGATTGGGCCACTCTTTCCACTGCGGATGTGGAGCGCATAGAAATTGTACGCGGTCCGCAGTCTTCGCTATATGGCGCCGATGCGATGGGCGGCGTGATTCAGATTTTTACTCGCAATGGCAAAGGTAAGCCGCGCGTGCGAGTGTACGGGGAGGCGGGAACCTATCATACAGTGTCGGGCGGTGCGAGTGTCAGCGGATCGACAGATTCCGGAGTGTCCTATGCCCTGACAGCAGATAGTTCCCGCACACGCAGCGTTTCTGCAGCAGCCCGTGGCAATGAACCAGACCCCTACCGCCAGGTCACGGTTTCCGGGCGCCTGGGCATACCTGTCGGAGATGGAACACTGGATGTCATCCTGCGTAATGTGGACGGCAAAACGGGCCTGGATGGCTTTGGGCCTGTTGATGCACTGAATTTCACAAGTGATACCAAACAAACGGTGAGTAGTGCGAAGCTATCCTATCCGCTGGGCGATTGGCTGGATACCAGTTTGCAGGTTTCCCGTTCGACAGATGAAGTCATCAACCATGATCCTGCCGTCAGCTTCAACAACTCGGATTTTCGAACCCGCATTGATCAGATAACATGGCAGAACACACTGGACTGGCAGTCTCTGACAATGCTGGTGGGTCTGGACTTGCACTGGGACAGAGGATTGAGCGGTAGCGCCAAGCTGGATCGAACCATTATCCAGCGGGCTGGATTCGCGGCTTTGTCGTGGGATGGTAACTGGGCGAATCTAAGCGTATCGGTACGCAATGATCGTAATTCGACCAGCCGGAATAAAACCACATATCATGCCGGGGGCGTGCTTCGACCGCTGGACGGGCTGAAGCTCACAGCCAACTACGGTACGGGATTTAAGGCTCCGTCGATCAACAATTTGTTCTTTCCCGGTTTTGGCAATCCAAACCTGGCACCTGAACAAAGTAAAGGCTGGGATGCTGGGGTTCATTATCAGCTGCAGGAAAAAGAATTTAGCACAGAAGTGAATGCAGTTTGGTTTGATCAACGGTTTACCAATCTGATTCAAACGGTTCTGGTGTTGCCGCCATTTACCTACGCTCCGCTCAATACAGGCAAAGCGCGGACGAATGGATTGGAGTTATCGACAAAGCTCGCCTATGGCCCGGTCTATGCCAGCGCCAACTGGACGTTTTTGCATGCCATCAACTCACTGGATGGCACCCGTTTGGCCAGGCGGGCAAAGGACTCCGGTAGTTTTATTGCAGGCGTGCGTATGATGGGAGTGAATGCTGAAGTGCAGTTGGATGTTGTCGGCCCGCGATTTTCTGCAGCCGGGAATAAAAAGCCGATGCGGGGTTACCATAAGACGGATATCCGTGTAAGTTATCAACTCAATCCCGTATGGACGATTCATGCTCGTGTGGATAACCTTGAAAATAAGAAGTACGAAGAAGTATCGGGGTATAGCGTATTGGGGCAGGCATTCTATGGCGGGGTAAGCGTGGCATTGTAATGGAGAGCTTCTGATGCGGGATGGGCATGTTCGGCTGATGGCTGCACTGGTAGCGGCAGGCGGCCTGCATGCCCTCCTGCTAAGCTGGCCGCTGCAAGTATTCAAGCCAGTGAGCATTAGTAACGGCCCGTTACATGTCGAACTCTTGAAGCCCTCCACGCCAGCCTTAACAAAGCCTGCCCGTCCATCCCATGCCCTTGCACATACAGAAGTAAAACAGCAACAAAAAAAAGTTATTCCTACAAAAAAATTGCAGCGCAGGCAAACACTTCCGGTCGCTGACTCGGTGCGCGTGAAAAAAAAACCAGATCCAGAGAGCGTAATACGGTCGCCCGGAGTAAAGGCAGCCAGCGCAACACGGCAACATGTCCATAAACCATTGGATTCCGGGCGCTCCACTATCTCAAACAGGCAAGTTCACCTGTCACCGCAAGATCATAACGAATCAGCAGTACCACACATGCCACCTTCCATGTCGGCAGCTGCGCAAGCCATGTTGCTGGCGAACATCCGTTACCCCCGGCTGGCACGCCGGCGCAGGTGGCAGGGAAAGGGGGAGTTTCAACTGGCTATTGTTAGTCAGAGCATTCGCAATATCACCATGTTGGTCTCCACCGGCCATGCCGTTCTGGATCGCGCTGTGCAGCGGGGATTATCCGGCGTCGATCATATCCCCGTTGCAGATGGACAATATCGGCTGCCTGTCGAATTTCGCCTGCAATGAAATCCGCACAGGTAATCTCCAGACTGCTGATGCGCGCCATCGGTTTATGGCTGCTCTGCCTCTGCTTACCCTATCCGGCGACTGCGGTTGAACGCATTCTGGCGTTATCGCCCCATGTTTGTGAAATACTCTATGCCATCGGCGCAGGCGATGAGGTTGTCGGCGCTGTGGATTATTGTGATTATCCCGCAGCGGCCAGGCATGTGCCGCGCGTGGGTAACTATACCGGCATCAATCTGGAAGCGGCACTGATGCTAAAGCCTACCATGGCTATTATTTCCGGTACCAGCCGGCAGAGAGAGCAGCTGCAGGCGCTGGGCATTCGCGTCGTACGCAGCGCGCCGCAAAGCGTCGATGATGTACTGGTGGATATTCGTCGTCTGGGCCGCCTGACCGGCCATGCCAGAGAGGCCAATGCACTAGCTGAAAATATACAACTGCGCCTGGATCATCAGGCTAAAATTCGGCGAAAGCGACCGATCAGAGTGTTTTATGAAATCTGGAACGACCCGCTACAAACTGTCGGTGGCAAGGGGTTTATCAATGATCTGTTGCAGCGGGCTGGCTTGATAAATGTGTTTGCATCCATTCCGCTGGAGACGCCACGCACCAATCTCGAATCAGTATTGCGCGCCGCACCTGACGTGGTCATCATACCGTCGGAACATCGAGATGTTGCGGCGCGCGCCCGATATTGGAAACGGTGGCTGGGCAAGGATGTGCGTATCATTGTAGTGAATCCCGACCTGATACATCGTCCCGGGCCGCGCATTATCGATGGCATTGAAGCCTTGCAAAAGGCGCTGGAGCAGCAGCCATGAGTAAACAGTTCAGTAATACGGAGCGCGAAGCTATTTACAGCGTTATTCACGAGCGACGTGACATGCGTCATTTTGCCAGCGGCAGTGTTGCGCCGGATGTCCTGCAACGGATTTTGGAAGCAGCTCATGCAGCGCCTAGCGTTGGTTATATGCAGCCATGGCGTTTTGTGCGCATCACCAGGCCGGAATTGCGCCAGCAACTGATTGCATTGGTTGAAGCAGAAAAAGACAAAACAGCCGACCAAATGGATGCGCGTAAAACCGAGTTCATGCGCTTGAAAGTCGAAGGCATTCGCGATTGCGCCGAGTTAATAGCTGTCGTACTGGCACCCGACGACGGCACAGTGTTTGGTCGGCGCACCATGCCGGAAGAGATGGCACTGTGTTCGGTATCGTGCGCCATTGAAAACATGTGGCTGGCCGCTCGCGCCGAGAATCTGGGCATGGGTTGGGTATCATTCTTTGAGCCTGCGGATGTGGCGGCACTATTGGGCTGCCCCGAAACAGCCAAGCCGATGGCATTGCTTTGTCTGGGGCCGGTTAAAGCCTTTTACGATAAACCGATGTTGGAGCAAGAGGGCTGGCGGAAACGCGAATCGATGGATGTCGTACTAAGTGAAAACCAATTTCCTTTAGCCACAGATGCTTTGGTTTATCATGGCTGATCAGAGTTCGATGTCCTTCAGTCACGAAGCACTGGATAGCCTGCGTAAAAATCATCCTGCATGGCGTTTATTGCGGGCGGACTCTGCGCCGTTGGTGGCCAGTTTTTTACATCGTGTATTTCTTGTGCCAAATGTTCGTGAGATTGCTCAGGTGGATTTGCAAGAGGCATTGGAAGATGAGCTTTTTGCCTTGCGGGAACGGCTCGGTGAAGATGCTTATCCGCGCGATGCGCAGGATTATCTGAATGACTGGGCCGATAATGCCCAAGGCTGGCTGCGTAAGTTCTACCCGAAAAACTCCGATGAACCGCATTATGATTTAACACCGGCCACAGAAAAAGGTATTCGCTGGCTGGCCGGTTTAACCGAGCGCAGCTTTATTGGCACAGAGTCACGCTTGTTGACCTTGTTTGATCTGTTGCAACAAATCGTCGCAGGTAGTGAGACTGATCCCAAAGTACGCATTGCCGAATTGCGTAAAAAACGGCGCGCCATTGATGCCGAAATCAAACAGATTCAGGCTGGTGATATTCCTCTATTGGATGAAACAGCCTTAAGAGACCGCTTTCAACAGTTTGTCATGATGGCGGGCGAGTTGTTGAGTGATTTTCGCGAGGTCGAGCAGAATTTTCGCCTGCTGGATCGGCGCGTGCGCGAACGCATTGCACTCTGGGAAGGTGGCAAAGGCGCATTGCTGGAAGATATTCTCAATGAGTGTGATGATATTACGGAATCCGATCAGGGTAAGAGTTTTCGCGCCTTTTGGGATTTTTTGATGTCCAGTTCCAGGCAGGAAGAGCTCACCGACTTGCTGGATCAGGTGATGGCATTAACCCCGATTGCCGAATCCCGACCTGATTCACGCTTGCGCCGGGTGCATTACGATTGGCTGGAAGCAGGGGAGCATACCCAGCGCACCGTAGCGCAATTATCCAGCCAGTTGCGCCGTTTTCTGGATGATAAAGCATGGCTGGAAAATAAGCGTATTATGGAAATCTTACGCCAGATCAAAAGCAATGCGCGCGATACCATGCATCAACCCCCACAAGATTTGGGCATGAGCATGGATGAGATGAAAGTCGAATTCACCCTGCCGATGGAGCGCCCATTGTATCAACCGCCATTGCAGACCGTGCTTGATGCCGTGCAATTGGAAATGGGCGCAGAAGATGCCGATGCAGAAGCCCTGTTCTCACAAGTGGTGGTCGATAAAGGCCGTTTGAAACAAGTGTTAGCTCAGGCATTGCAACAGCATTCACAAATATCATTGGCAGATTTACTGAACGAGCATCCTTTGCAACATGGCTTGGCGGAGCTGGTGGTGTGGTTGCAAATGGCCAGCGACATGACGCAATGTATGATTGATGATGGCAAGGAAGATGTAGTGCAGTGGCAAACCAATGACGGTCTGGTGAAGCAGGTGACACTGCCGCATGTGTTGTTTGTGCGATGAAGAGAAGAGGTTTATATGCGTTACTTTAATCGAGAGATGTTACTGGATACTTTTACAACGGAAGACAGTGATGAAAGACGTAAACTCATGGCATCTGTGGATAAAAATCAGGTAGAGCAGGATATTCTGGATGATACTGGTGAGGTATTTCGTCCATTAGCGTGTACATATGAGGTCATCGAAGATAAAAACTATGCCAAGATGAAAGAAGAGGATAAGTCATTATTGGCTCAAATTTTTGAGTGGGTACAGGGCAGTAACGTTGAGGCTAGGCGTGGATTAAAATACTTGCAAAAGTTGAAGAAAAAATACCCCCGGGTGCCGGTTATTTACAATTTTATGGGTGTTGCCTATAAAACGCTTGGTAAAGAAGTGAAGCGCCGCCATGTTATCAAAGAGACCAGCAAAAAGTTCCCGCACTATGTATTTGGAAAAATATCATTGGCTGAATATTACTTAAACGCCGGGCATCATGAAGAGATCCCTGAGGTTTTTAACCATAAGCTTCAACTTTATATGCATTACCCCAACGCGGGGGAGAATCCCGTATTTCACGGTGTTGAGGTGCAATCATTTTATACCGTGATAGGTAGGTATTACGCTAGAAATAAGCAACTTGCTCACGCAATCAAATGTTATTTTATAGTTGAAGGGGCAGATCCTGAATGTCCGCATCTAAATGTGCTTGCCCGAGAGATTCTTGTTGCAGAAACAGCAGCATTAGTCGCTAGCAGTTTCGGATCACTCAATAAAGATACATAGGAGCTTTTCGTGGATGAATTAGAGCTACAAGCAAGTACGCAGCGAAATCCCAAGTTATCTGCCGTGGTGATTGCCTTATGCAAAGGCATGATTGATCGGGAGGCGGATGGTCAGTTGTGGCAATGGCTGTTGAATATGCAGATTACGGTGTCTGACTATGTTGAAACGCTGGGTTTGGATCTTATTCTGGATGAAGCAGAAGGCTATGCGTTTTTGCGGGCGCGGGAGTATGAGGCGGAGAGTGATAAATTGCCGCGTTTGATTGCACGTCGGCAGCTATCGTTTCATGTCAGTCTGTTGTTGGCTCTGCTGCGTGAAAAGATGGCGGAATCGGATGCGGCCGGTGGTGAGGCGCGGGTGATTGTGTCGCGCGATGAGGTATTGGAAATGATTCGCATCTTTTTGCCAGAAGGCAGCAATGAAGTGCGGCTGATTGATCAGGTCGATAGTTACATCAATCAGATTGTGAAGATGGGCTTTGCACGGAAGCTGAAGGGTTCGGATAAAATGCTGGAGTTGCACCGTATCATTAAATCCTTTGTCGATGCACAGTGGTTGGCGGAATTTGATCAGCGCTTAGATGAATATCGCAAGCAGTTACTGCCGCAAGGGGCGAACTGATGGAGCCCACCTTAAACCTTGAATTTGTACAGGACGATGCCTTAACAGGCTTTCGCCTCAAACGCCTGGAAGTGTTGAACTGGGGAACCTTTGATAAAACAGTGTGGTCCTTTCATCTCAACGGCAAAAACGCCTTGCTGACGGGTGATATTGGTTCCGGGAAATCTACCTTGGTGGATGCTGTAACTACCTTGCTAGTGCCCGCTCACCGCATTGCCTACAATAAAGCGGCGGGTGCAGCCTCCAAAGAACGCGATTTGCGATCCTATGTATTGGGGCATTATAAATCCGAACAGAGTGAATCGGTGGGTACAGCTAAACCGGTGGCCTTGCGGCAGGCGGGTAGTTACTCGGTCATTCTGGGTGAGTTTCATAATGAGGGTTATGATCAAACGGTCACCTTGGCGCAGGTGTTCTGGTTTCGCAAACCACAAGGCCAGCCGGAGCGTTTTTATGTGGTGGCGGATCACAGTTTAACCATTCAACATGATTTCGGCGGCTTTGGCTCTGAGATGGCTGCATTGCGCAAACGCTTGAAGCAGCAGAATGCCAATGTGTTTGATGCATTCCCTGCTTACGGTGCGTTTTTTCGCCGTCGCCTTGGTATTGAAAATGATCAGGCTCTGGAATTGTTTCATCAAACCGTATCCATGAAATCCATTGGCAATCTGACTGAATTTGTGCGCGGACATATGTTGGAACCATCCGATGATGTGGAGCAGCGCATTCATGATTTGATTGCTCATTTTGATGATCTGGATCGCGCCCATAAAGCGGTACTGACAGCAAAAAAACAGGTGAGCTTGCTGCAACCGTTGGTGGCGGATTGTCATCAACATGAGAAGCTTGCGCATGAGAAAGATGAACTGGATGGCTGCCGTAATGCCTTGCAGGCGTATTTCTCAAACCTGAAATCAGAGTTGCTGACAGCGCGGATTAAAAAATTAGATAGCGAACTGGAGCGATTGCAGCAACGCATTGTGCAGCTCACGGATAAGGTTGAGCAGGGCAAGCAGCAAGAGCGCGAACTGGAGCGGGCGATTGCTGATCAGGGTGGTGATCGTATTGCCGCGTTGGAACAAAAAATTGCCGAAAAAGAAGCTGAGAAATCGCGTTGTTTGCGTCGAGCTAAATCTTACGATGATCTCATCGCTCAGCTTGAGCTTGCAGCCGTCAAAGATGTCGATGCATTTTTGCAACATAAACAGGATTGTTTGGCCATGTTGCTGACGCTGCAGGATGAGCAAGCGCAAGCGCAAAACAGCATGAATGCATTGGGGGCGGATTTGGCAGCGGGCAAGCGGGAATGCGAAGCGCAGCAACGTGAGATCACGAGCCTGAAACAGCGCAAAAGCAATATCCCTGAACAACAAATCGCCATTCGCGCGCGATTGTGTCGCGAGTTGGGCGTGGATGAGCAGGCCATGCCGTTTGCGGGTGAACTGATTCAGGTGCGCGCGCAGGAATGCGATTGGCAGGGGGCGGCGGAACGGCTGTTGCATAACTTTGCCTTGTCCATGTTGGTTTCCGACCAGCACTATGCCCAGGTGGTTGAATGGGTGAATGAGAACCATTTGAAAGGTCGATTGGTGTTTTATCGGATGCGCGCGCATGTGCAAACCCATAGCCCACAGCATGCGACATCGTTGGCGCATAAATTGGAAGTAAAACCGGATTCGGTGTTTTACGATTGGTTGCAGCAAGAATTGGCACTGCGCTTTGATTATGCATGCTGTACGGATATGGAAACATTTCGCAGGGAAAGCCGTGCCATCAGTATCACCGGTCAGATCAAGGCGAAGGGTGGCCGCCATGAGAAGGATGACAGGCATAAACTCAATGATAAACGGCATTTTGTCTTAGGCTGGAGCAATGCCGAGAAAATTGCCGTGCTGGAAGCCGAAGCCAACCTGGCGCAGCAGGCATTGGTCGCATTGGGTAAACAGATCAGCGATTTGCAGCAGTCGCTTGAAATGAAGCGAGAGCATTTGTCGCTGCTCAATAAATTGGAAACCTATACCGATTTTCAGGATATTAACTGGCGACCCCTGGCCGCTGAAGTGGAGCAGCTAAGCGCGGAAAAGGCCAAACTGGAGGCGGCATCGGATCAGCTGCGTTTGTTGGCCAAGCAGCGCGAAACAGTGTTGCAGGTATTAGCCAAGGATGAAGAAGCTCTCTTAAATCGCCGCGCGGAATGCGCCAAAACCGAGCAAAAACGGGATGATGCAGCGGCGATGTATCAAGCCTTGCAAGCAATGCTGGCAGAACATGATGAGGCACTGGATGCGTATGCGGAACGGCTGGATGCGCTTGCCAAAACAGTGCTGGGCGATGTGAAGCATACGGTGGAATCATGCACCAGCCATGAACAGGCATTGCGCGCCGCATTGGGCAAACAGATCCAAAGCGTAGACGGAAAATTATCACGTTTGCGGGATCGCGTGATTAAAGCCATGACTGATTTTCATCAGGCTTATCCCTTATTGACGCAGGAAATGGATGTGAATGTGCGCGCGGCGCATGAATATAGAGCCTTGCTGGATGGCTTGAATGCCGATGATTTGCCGCGATTTGAAGCACGTTTCAAAGATCTGTTGAATGAAAACACCATTCGGGAAATTGCCAATTTTCAAAGCCAGTTATTGCGCGAACGCGAGACCATCAAAGAGCGTATTGAGCGCATCAATGAATCGTTGGTGCAGATTGATTATGTCGAAGGTCGCTATATCACTCTGCTGGCGCAGGCCGCGATTGATTCTGAAATTCAGGGCTTTCAACAAGATATGAAGGCGTGTACCGAGGGCAGTGTCACCGGCTCGGAAAGCGAACAATATTCAGAAGAAAAATTCTTGCAGGTACAGAAAATCATTGAGCGTTTTCGCGGTCGTGAGACCTATATCGACTCTGATATCCGTTGGTTGCGCAAGGTAACGGATGTGCGCAACTGGTTCCGCTTTGCCGCATCCGAACGCTGGCGTGAAGATGATTCGGAATATGAACATTACGCCGATTCCGGTGGTAAATCAGGCGGCCAGAAAGAAAAATTGGCCTACACGATTCTGGCCGCCAGCCTGGCCTATCAATTCGGCCTGGAATGGAATGCCGTGCGTTCACGCTCGTTTCGTTTTGTGGTGATTGATGAAGCTTTCGGTCGCGGCTCGGATGAATCCGCAGAATATGGTTTGCGCCTGTTCAAGCAGCTAAACCTGCAACTCTTGATTGTCACTCCCTTGCAAAAAATCCACATCATTGAACCGCATGTGCAGCATGTTGGCTATGTCAGCAATGATGGCGGAACCAACTCCAAATTGCGCAATTTATCCATAGAAACCTATCGCCAGGAGAAGCAGCAACGTGAGGAAAATAAACCTACTAGTTCCAATTTGGAAGACTGATATGACTGAACACCAAACTGTCGAATACAAGCAGATATGGAAAGATGCATATTTGAAATGGATTTGCGGCTTTGCTAATGCGCAGGGCGGTGTGCTGGTGATCGGGCGCAATGATGCGGGGGTGGCGGTAGGCGTAGCCCATGCTGGTAAGCTGCTGGATGATATTCCGAACAAGGTTCGGGATATTTTGGGCATCATGGTTGCTATCCGATTGCTGGAGGAAGAGGGCAAGGCGCTGTTGGAAATTGCCGTGGATGCCTATCCCAGTCCGATTAATTATAAAGGCGAGTATTATTTCCGAAGTGGCAGTACCAATCAGTTACTCAAGGGTGCGGCACTGGATCGTTTTCTGCTACGGAGATACGGACGTACCTGGGATGGCTCGCCTCTGCCGGGATTGAAGGCGGATGATCTGGATGGGCGGGCATTTGATCAATTTCGGAAACTGGCGTTGCAAAGCAAGCGGTTGCCGGAGGCTGTACTCAATGAAGATGACCGTTATTTACTGGAAAAACTGCATCTGGTGAATGGCGATTATCTGACCCATGCGGCTGCGTTGCTCTTCTATGACGAACCGGAACGATTGGTCGGTGGTGCTTATGTGAAGATTGGTTATTTCGAGAATGATGCCGATCTGCGTTATCAGGATGAGGTGCAGGGATCTTTGCTTGTGCAGGTCAATCAAGCGATTGATATTCTCAAAAGCAAATACCTGCGGGCATGGATCAGCTACGAAGGCTTGCAGCGTATCGAGACCTTTCCTGTGCCTGAGCCGGCACTGCGCGAAGCGGTGCTGAATGCGGTGGTGCATAAGGATTATGCCAGCAGTATTCCAATTCAGATCAGCGTTTATCCCAACAAATTGATGATATGGAATCCGGGTGAGTTGCCACAAAACTGGACGGTGGAGAAGTTGCTGGATAAACATGCGTCGCAACCATTTAATCCCGATGTTGCGAATGTGTTTTTTCGCGCCGGTATGATTGAATCGTGGGGGCGCGGTATTGAACGCATTATGCAGACATGTGCGGATGCCTGTGTGCCAACCCCGGAGGTTAGCAGCGATGTGAATGGGCTTTGGATGACGTTCCATTTTTTGCCTGAACATCAGTTGAACAGCGGCCAAGGTAAAGAGGGAAGCACTGCCCAAGAAGGGTTGGGTGAAAAGTTGGGTGAAAAGTTGGGTGAAAACCGCCGACGGATACTGGAGGCAATGCAGGCTGAACCGACGGTCTCTATTGTTTCGTTGTCAGCATTGTTGAGGATGAGTAGTACAGCGATAGAAAAAAATATCCGTTGGCTAAAAGAACATGATTTAATCCGTCGCGTGGGGCCTGCCAAGGGTGGTTATTGGCAGGTGCTGAAATGAACAGGACTCGTCCTGCTAATATGAAGAAACAGCTTGAGCGAATGTGGGTGCGAGGGGATATATGCCGGGCGGCGGTGAAAGATGGGGTCGTGTTCCCTCTTACACTTCGCTTAAAACAGCCGACATCCAAGGCCATGCTGGATGATTTGGCCGGTACGCAAGACTGGGTGAAAGAGGTGCAGGCCTATACCAATAAGCACCATATCACATTGCATTGGCAGAGTATCAATCATCGTGTGCTGGGTCGACAGCAATTGCCTGCGCATATTGTGCTGGATACGCCACAACAGGCGGCGCGTTTGATTGGTAAATCGGAAGCATTAAAACAGTTCACCATGCTTTATCGGCAAAGTATTAAAACACTTGCCGCGTTGGAAGGCTGGCTGCTTCAGTATCCATTAAAAGTGCTGGCATTGGCCGATGAGTGGCCGCAACTGTTGGCATTGTGCGCATGGATGCAGGTACACCCGAATCCACGCATCTATTTGCGGCAAGTCGATGTACCGAAGGTGGATAGTAAATTTATTGAACAACATCGAAAAGTGCTGGCGCAACTGTTTGATATTGTATTGCCTGTGTTTGCCGTGAATGATGATTATACAGGGGTGGCAGGGTTTGCGCGACGATATGGCTTTCTGGATAAGCCAGCCATGATTCGCGTGCGCCCTTTGGATGATGATATTCCGTTGCTGCTAAGTGATGGCGAACAAGATGCGGCGATCACAAGCAAGGCTTTGGCTCGCTTGCATCAGGATGTACGCAGCCGGATCGAGCGGGTATTTATTGTTGAAAATGAAATCAACTACCTCGCATTTCCGGCAGTGCCTCGCGCCTTGCTGATATTTGGTAAGGGCTATGGTTTTGAAGCACTCAAACAAGCGCAGTGGCTGCATGAGTGTAGCATGTATTACTGGGGCGATTTGGATACGCATGGCTTTGCCATTTTGAATCAACTGCGTACGAGCTTACCGCAAACAACTTCTTTTTTAATGGATAAACAGACATTATTGGCGCATCAACATGCTTGGGGTACAGAGCCCAGGCAGGAGACAAAAGAACTGAAATATTTGAATGCGGATGAGGCAGCGGTATATGATGTTTTGCGTAATAATACACTGGGCGATCAACTGAGGCTGGAACAGGAACGCATTTCTTTTGGCTATGTGAAAAACATATTATTAGCCACAGATGAACGCAGATGAACACAGATAGAACCATTGATAAAAATGGATTCCTAGATTCTGTGCATGATCAGTGGTTGTTTCACTGTTTGTCAGGTTTCTGTTGCATACGCAGAGGTAGTCAAAACCGGTACATTCTTTTTTTACGCCTTTATCTGTGTTCATCAGTGTCCATCTGTGGCTATAAAAGGTTTTTTCTTTCATGAATGCACTGATGATTCAAGGCACGGCCTCGGGCGTAGGCAAGTCGGTCTTGGTAGCGGGTCTGTGCCGTTTACTGGCTAGGAATGGTATCTCGGTGGCACCCTTCAAACCACAAAATATGAGTAATAATGCCGCCGTCACCATTGATGGCGGCGAAATCGGGCGAGCACAGGCATTGCAGGCTCTGGCTTGCGGCATTGAGCCGACTGTAGACATGAATCCGGTGCTGATCAAACCCGAAGCCGATCAGACAGCGCAATTGATTGTGCGTGGAAAAGTGGTTGGTCAACTACAGGCCAAACGATTTCGCAAAGATCGGATTGGTTGGCTTGATACGGTGCTGGAATCATTCAACCGCCTGCAAGCGCAATATGATGTGGTGATTATCGAAGGTGCAGGAAGTCCCGCCGAGCCGAACTTACGTGAAGGCGATATCGCCAACATGGGCTTTGCCGAAGCGGCCGATGTGCCGGTCTGGCTGGTCGGCGATATTGATTGCGGCGGCGTATTTGCTGCGCTGAAAGGCTCGCTCGATATTCTGTCTGAGTCTGAAAGGGGGCGCGTCAAAGCGCTGCTGATTAATCGCTTTCGTGGCAACCTGTCTCTGCTTGATGATGCGCTTACATGGCTGGAGTCTGAAACGAATAAACCGGTGGCCGGCGTCATTCCTTATCTATCACTGGAGCTGCCCGAAGAGGATGCCCCATACCGCCATATAGCGTTGCCTGCCCCATCTTCCATCTCACCTCTCACATCTCGCATGTTCCACATCGCTGTCATTGCCTACCCGCACTTGTCTAATCACGATGATATTGATCCGCTGGCAGCTGAAGCCGGAATCAAGCTCCGTTTTGTTCGTTCAGCTACCGAACTGCAACCTGCCGAGCTGATTATCCTGC
Source organism: Mariprofundus sp. (assembly GCA_027019785.1). Classification (GTDB taxonomy): domain Bacteria; phylum Pseudomonadota; class Zetaproteobacteria; order Mariprofundales; family Mariprofundaceae; genus Mariprofundus. Next base: position 27,269 of record JALUWF010000313.1, read on the forward strand.
CCGGTTCCAAGCATGTTTCCTCTGATTTGGATTGGTTGCGCGATAGCGGCTTTGAGCCGGCACTGAAAAAGCACCTGCGTTACGGCGGTCGAATTCTCGGCATCTGCGGCGGCATGCAAATGCTGGGTAATGTCATTGACGATGAAGGCATTGAAGGCGGCAGCGCAACAGCTCTGGGCTGGTTACCGTTTTCAACCACTATGCAGGCAGAAAAAACACTGCGCCGGATCGATCAGCCATCCAGTTACCCTGTGGGTTTCAGAGTAACCGGTTACGAAATTCATCACGGTGCATCAGATGAAGATCTGGGGCTATTTCCATTTGCAGCCTGCTCGGATGATCGTCAGGTGTGGGGCACGTATGTACACGGCCTATTTGAACAGGGGGCTTTTCGACAGGCATGGCTGGCTTCGGTCGGTTTCCAAGCCAGTAATGGAATTGATCAGCGAGAACGTACACTGGCCTCGCTGGATCTGTTGGCCGACGCTTTGGAGCGTGAGCTGAATTCTGATCTTTTAGCTCCATTATTATCGACTCGGTTAATGCAGGATGGCTGAATATCTGCAAGGTTATGTTGCGATTTGGAGGGGGAATGACTGTTGAACCTGATATGATTGAAAAAATGAAGAAAATTGAGGCTCTGTTTGCGAGAGCAGGTACAGATGGAGAACGACTGGCCGCAGAAGCTGCCATTGATCGGATCAAAAAACGTATCGAATTGTGTCAACAGATTGATCCGCCTGTGGAATATAAATTTTCACTGGATAATACATGGTCAAGACGACTATTCATTGCTTTACTTCGCAGGTATGACATAGAGCCTTATCGGCGTTATCGACAGCGACGCACGACTGTGATGGCGAAGGTATCAAAATTGTTTGTTGATCAAACGCTCTGGCCCGAGTTCACCGCGTTGAATGGGGCTCTTCAAGCTCATCTGGATGAAATTACTAACAGTGTTATTTCGGAAGCTATTTTTGCCAATGGTGGTGATATAGAAGAAATGCCAGCGGTTAATTAAAGACTGGGGTCTGTCCGACTTAACATGAAACAAACAACGCGCCTGCATGATTTTTTCCTGGTGTACAGGGAAGTAAAAACATACTTGATGTGTAGGGAGAACCTTTGAGCAATGGATATCACTAAGACAGAATTAAGGAAAGCATTTTCAAGTACTTACTTTTCACGTGGTGAAGCTTATTTTCGTAATGGGAAGGTGCTGGCCGTGGAGGTATGCGAAACAGGGTGCCTGGAAATAAGTGTTACATCAGAAGTGGAAGGGAGGGGTAAGCCTTATACGCAGGATATTACGATTGAAAAACATAGCGCGAAGGGTCCACTGGATGTTGATGGATTTTGTAGTTGTCCTGTGGGGTATAACTGCAAGCATGTTGTGGCTGCCTGTTTGGAATATCTGGAAGTCTTGAGTGATCATCCGGTGCTCACTGATGAGCCCGAGCAGGTCTCCCTGGCTTGGCTGGAAACATTTTCGAAGTCATTTCAAAAGGTTGATGCTGCCCAGGGGAGCAATGAAAAGTTTCTGGTGTATGTGCTTGATCTTGATCGTGCTAAGCAGCAATTAACCGTTGATGTTTGTCTTACCAATGTCTTGAAACGGGGTGGGTTATCCAAAGGTAAGTCCATCAAGGTGAACGACCTGTGTTATTATCCACCATCCTTTGCGAAAACGGTGGATGTTGAGGTGGCCAAGCTTATTTCAGCAAGCAATGATCAATATGGTTATTACGCGGTGAAATATATTCAGGGAAAAGCAGGTTATTTGGCATTAAAGCAGATATTGGAAACGGGGCGTTGCTATTGGAAAAATCACCAGACGGAACAGATTCTGCGGGAAGGGAAGTCAAGAGCGTTTGCCTGTGAATGGAAATATGATGAATATGGGTGTGCCAATTTAAATATTTTAATTACACCCAAAGCGACCGTAATCAAAACCGATCCGCCCATGTATTGGGATGAATCGACGCATGAAGTTGGCTTGCTTAACAATGTCCCTTATACCACATCGCAGTTGGAGATGTTGATGCAAGCACCTGCTATTCCAGCATCGCTTGTCGATGAATTTAGTCAGCGTGCGGTATTGTCTATGCCTGAGCATCTGTTGGCTCCTCCGAAAGCCATTGAGATGGAGGTGATTAAAGAAGCTGAGCCTAAAGCGCAGGTGTTACTGTATGTTAAACACCATCAGGGCATTGATTATCGTCTGGCGCGGTTGCGTTTTAGCTATGCTGAACATGAACTGGCTGTCTTTCCACAGCATCAAGAAACTAAAATAATCGAAGCGCATAAAATCATCAATGTTTTCAGAGATATGGCGGCAGAAAGCCTTTTCTTGGGAGAGCTGCACCGCATTGGTTTAGTCGATTGGATGTATGCTAACGAGAAGGATTGTAATTTCTTCTTTAGCGAAAGAAATGAAGTAGCCAATGACACATTATGGGCTGACTTTATGATCAATGGGATACCAAGCCTGGAAGCCGATGGCTGGTCTATTGAGGTGGCGGATAACTTTAATATGCAGTTGCATGAAGCTGATCAGTGGCATGCAGATATTGAGGAAAAGGGAAATGACTGGTTTAGTTTAAGTTTTGACATCGAGATTAACCAGCGGAAACAAGCCCTGTTGCCGTTGATAACGAAGGTGTTGGAACATTATGATCTGAATGATCTGCCTGAAACCTTGGTGGTGAATTTGGGCGGTGGTCAATACCTGCAGTTGCCCAGCGCGCAGATAAAGCCGGTGCTGGAAATTGTTTATGAGCTTTATAACCAAGAGCGGCTATCTGATGATGGTGTGTTGGAGATGTCGCATTTTGATGTTGTTCGTTTAGCTGATTTGGAGCAACAAAACTCGAATATACAATGGTGTGGCGGTGAGGAGCTTAGATCGCTTGGCAAGCAGTTGAAGGATTTTGAAGGCATTCAGGCGGTGCAATCGCCACAAGGTTTGCAGGCTGAATTAAGGGATTATCAGCAACAGGGGCTGAATTGGTTGCAGTTTTTACGCAGTTATCATCTGAACGGTATTCTGGCTGATGATATGGGGCTGGGGAAAACGGTACAAACCCTGGCGCATCTGCTGTTGGAAAAAGAACAGGGGCGCATGGATAAGCCCTGTTTGGTTATTGCGCCGACCAGCCTGATGGGCAATTGGCGGCGCGAAGCTGCTGTGTTTGCACCAGAGCTAAAAGTGCTGATTTTACAAGGCTCTGATCGTCACCAATATTTTGAACATATTGAGGATTATGACATTGTTTTAAGCACTTACCCGCTATTGGTCAGGGATGATGAGGTGCTTTTAAGCCATGAATATCACATGCTTATATTGGATGAAGCACAAGTGGTGAAAAATCCGAAATCCAAAGCCGCAAAAATTATCAGACAATTTAAAGCAGCGCATAAAGTATGTTTGACAGGCACGCCGATGGAGAATCATCTGGGCGAATTGTGGGCGCTGTTTGATTTCCTCATGCCGGGTTTTTTGGGCGATCTTAAACAATTTAACAGCTTGTTTCGTAAGCCGATTGAGATTCATGGCGATGGTGAATTGCAACAGCGCTTAGTGAATCGTGTGAAGCCATTTATGTTGCGCCGCAGCAAAAGTGAAGTGGCCTCGGAATTACCGGAAAAAACAGAAATCACACGCATGGTGAGCCTTGGAAAACAGCAAGCCGCTCTGTACGAAAGCATTCGTATTGCGATGGAAGATAAGGTGCGAAAAACCATTGCCACCAAGGGCTTAGCGAGAAGCCATATCACGATTCTCGATGCCCTGTTGAAGCTGCGCCAAGTCTGTTGTGATCCGCGTATTCTATCCTTAAAGCAGGCACAAAAAGTCCAGGAATCAGCCAAGCTGGATATGTTGATGGAGATGTTGCCTAAAATGCTGGAAGAGGGGCGGCGGATATTGATTTTCTCACAGTTCACTAAAATGCTGGCTTTGATTGAAAATGAGATAAAAACGCAGCATATCAGCTACACCAAGCTGACAGGGCAAACACGCAAACGTGATGCGGTGATTGATACATTCAAACAGGGCAAGGCCGATGTGTTCTTGATTAGTCTGAAAGCCGGTGGTGTGGGGCTAAATTTAACGGAAGCCGATACCGTGATTCACTACGATCCCTGGTGGAATCCGGCGGCTGAAAATCAGGCCACCGACAGAACACACCGCATTGGACAGGATAAAGCCGTATTTGTGTATAAGCTGGTGGTGGAAAACAGCGTGGAGGAAAAAATCATTGCCATGCAGGTTAAGAAAAAAGCCTTAGCTGATGCCATTTACCAACAGGGTAAGGGAAAAGATGAGCTTGTGATCACCTCAGATGATATGCAGGCGCTGTTTGCACCGTTGACGTAATCAGTCAGCGCACCCTGTTTCTGATGGAAGAGTGGCGTTTAATGAGGAATTAGATCTTGATTGATGCCGTTATTGACAAAATAGTTACATCCATCCAAACTTAACCAGTTTGTTAACTAGTAGGAGTTGGTATGGCCCGTGAGTCTCATAAACAGGTTTCAGCCTTTGATGCAAAAACACATCTTTCTTCCCTTATTCGAGAAGTGGAAGGCGGGCAAAGTTTTACAATTACCCGAAGGGGTTCGCCTGTTGCGCGACTAGAGCCCATTCATGATCAGGGCGGCGATGTAAGAGATTTGCTGGCTCGTTTCAGAGCAGTTCGGCAGCGTATTAAAGGTGATATCAATATTCGGGAACTGATTGATGACGGTCGGAAATACTGATGCTTTGGGTAATGGATTGTTCAATAGCGGCAGCACTGGGGCTACCCGATGAGTATTCTGAAAAAGCCGATGCATTCATATTGCAGATGCAGAATAGCGAAACGTGGGTTCCTTCACTCTGGTGGCATGAGGTTGGCAATGTGCTTGTCTCTGCCAAACGAAGAGGACGCATCAGTGATAATGACACTTCCCGATTACTTCAATTATATGGAGAGATGCCAATCAGAACTGACAGCCCAACAGGTTCAGGCATGCTTGAGCGGGTTCATCGCTTGTCCATGACCTGCAATCTTTCAGCTTATGATGCGACTTATCTGGAATTGGCCGAGCGCAAGCAGGCGGGCCTGGCCACGTTGGACAAAAAACTACTTCAGGCAGCCAGGGGTTGCGGTATTAATGTTTTTTCGTCTTGAATGCGTAACCGACTAAGGAGTTCAATGTGGAAGTTAACCAAATTCTATATAATATTGATGAAAAAATGTTGTTTGTACATCACTTATGTCTGTCACGCTAATCTTGGGTGGAGCCCGCAGTGGCAAGAGTCGCCGGGCTGAAAGCATTGCTTTATCGCTGTGCGCAAATCCGATTTATATCGCCACCGCCCCGATCATTGCGGGCGATCCTGAATGGCAGGCGCGTATTGATCATCATCGTAGCAGCCGCAGTGATTGCTGGCAGTTGATTGAAGAAGAGCTGGAACTGGTCAGTGCGCTTCAGAAACACGCGAGCACGAATCGCGCTGTGCTGGTCGATTGTCTGACACTCTGGCTATCCAACCTGATGTTTGCCGGTGAAGATGTGGAGGCGGAGATCGAAGCGTTGGGAGCATGCCTGCCGACACTGGCTGGTGAAGTGATTCTGGTGGCCAATGAGGTCGGCATGGGGCTGGTGCCGGAAACAGGCGAGGGACGTAGATTTCGCGATGCACAGGGGCGCTTGAATCAAACCGTAGCCGCAGTGGCGAATCGGGTGGAGTTTGTCGCGGCAGGTTTGCCGCTCAATTTGAAATCAGCAGCCCGAATTCATACAGTTTACACCAGCGCATCAAGGAGATTCACATTGTCTGTTAGACAGATTCATATTGATATCGAAAAAGAAGCGCGGGCGCATCAGGATAACCTGACCAAACCGCGCGGTGCGCTGGGCAGGCTGGAGGATGTCGCTTGCTGGTTTGCCGCTCGTCAGGGCAACGTGAAACCCGACCAAATCAAACCGCATATCGCTGTGTTTGCTGGCGATCATGGTGTGGTGGATGAGGGGGTTTCGGCTTATCCATCTGTGGTGACTGGCGAAATGGTGAAGAATTTCGCGCGTGGCGGCGCTGCAATCAATGTATTGGCGCGACGTTGTGGTGCCAGCCTGTCGGTGGTTGATGCCGGCGTCGTCACCAACCTGGAAGCAATAGACGGCGTTGTGCATGCCAAAGTCAAACCCGGCACGGGGAACCTGTTACATCAATCGGCAATGAGTACCGATGAATGTGCTGCGGCTATTGATGTAGGCAAGGCTGAAGCTCGCAAGGCGATCAATGGCGGCACGAATCTGCTGATTGCCGGTGATATGGGCATCGGAAATACCACGGCCAGCGCCTGTATCATTTGCCGGCTGACGCAAGCATCGCCTGAAAACGTGGTCGGTTTCGGAACCGGCGTGGACGATACCGGGCGCTTGCTGAAAATCGATGTGGTGAACCGGGCTCTGCAACGGATTGCAGATCTATCCGATGCGCAGGTACTTCAACAGGTCGGTGGTCTGGAGATTGCAGCCATGGCCGGTTTCTATTTGCAGGCAGCCGAATCCGGCGTGCCTGTGCTGATTGACGGCTTTATTGCTTCAGCGGCGGCGCTGGCTGCCTGCGTGATTGAACCGGATGCGCATAACTGGATGCTCGCTTCCCATATCTCGCATGAAAACGGCCATGCGCTGGCGCTGGAAGCATTGGGTCTCTCTCCGCTGATTGATCTGGGTATGCGCCTTGGCGAAGGCTCGGGGGCGGCATTGATTGTGCCGTTATTGCAATCGGCCATCGCCCTGCATAACGAGATGGCGACTTTTGAAAGTGCCGGTGTGACTGATCAAGATGGCTGAAAACATCATCACTATTGATCTGCTGCGCCACGGCGCAGTAGATGCCGAAGGCTGGGCTTTTCGCGGCAGCACCGATCTGCCGCTTTCGGAGGCCGGCTGGCAGCAGATGCGCAGCGTGGCAGCATCGTTTGAACCGTTTGACCAGATCGCCACTTCCCCATTGCAACGCTGTCGCCTGTTTGCGAATGAATTAAACAAAAAACAGCAGACACGCCTGATGACATTGCACGATATGCGCGAAATGGATTTTGGTGACTGGGAAAATCGTAGTTTTGACGAAATCGAAACTGAGTATGGCACGTTATTACGCCAGTTCTGGCAGTCGCCTGTCGGCATACAGCCACCGGGCGGGGAAGAGTTTGACGATTTTAGTCAGCGCGTGATTCACTGCTGGCAGCGGTGGATAGAGAGCGATTGCGGCAATCACCGTCTGCTGGTGGCGCATGGCGGAGTGATCCGCGTACTGCTGGCGCATCTGTTGGATATGCCGATAGCGGCACTCTGGCGGCTACATCTGCCCTATGCCTCATGGAGCCGGGTGTCGTTATGCGAAGGGCATCAGCCTCGTCTGCTGTTTATGAATCGGGAGCCGACATGCGCGGATTAATCCTGGCGGTGCAATTCCTGACCCGGCTGCCGACACCGCAGCTGACCGATTTCAGGCAGGAGGAGTTCTCACGCTCCGCCGCCTGGTTCCCGCTGGTTGGTATGATCATCGGCCTGTTGCTGATGATTGCGGCCTGGCTCGGCATGCATGCAGATTACCGGATTGCGGCGCTGCTGGTCGTGCTGGTCTGGGCAGGCGTTACCGGGGCGCTGCATCTGGACGGCGCTGCTGATCTGGCCGATGCGCTGGGCGCATCGCATCGCGACGCCGAACGATTTATGGGCGTGCTCAAGGATCCACATATCGGCACCTTCGGCGTGGTGATTCTGATATCGCTGATACTGACCAAATTCGTTACTGCAGCATGGCTTATTCAGTCATCCGATACATCATTATGGACGCTGCTGCTGATCCCTGCCTGGGCGCGGCTGGGTTCAATGTATTGGTCGCAATCGCTAAAGCCATTGGCACCGGGTAGCGGCGAACAATTCTCGTGGCAAATCGCAGAAAATACCATCTGGTTGTGGGGTGCGGGGCTATTATTGCTGAGTTGGTTAACCGTATCACTGCTGTTTGCGCTGACAGCTATCGCCACCCTGCTACTATGGCGCGCCTTTCTGCAGTGGCGGCTCGGCGGCATGAGCGGCGATTGCCTCGGCGCCGGCATCGAGTATTGTGAGTGCGCCATGCTGCTGGCGGTCTGTCTGCTCTGACCTGACAGAGCGGTCATTTGATAGGTGTAAAATATATTGCATATATTGTTCACAGTATTAAAGTCTCAGATAACGTGAGGTGATAGAAATGGCTTCTGCAAATATCAATGTAAGAATTAAAGGGGAGCTGCAAGCGCACCTGCAACAGCAAGTGGGGGATCATGGGCTTTATGAAAATGCGAGTGAGTATGTTCGCGCCCTGATTCGCAATGACTTAAAAAGCCGAAGTGAATCATGGGAGTGGTTAAAGAGAGAACTGGAGCCCGCAATGCGAGCTGATGAGAGTGAATATGTGGCAGTGACG
>JALUWF010000314.1 GCA_027019785.1 Mariprofundus sp.
ATGCTAGGCATTGAAGCTGCTGCCACTGTTGGAGTGCGATCCGGTGAGTTCAGAACAGCAGAATGGAGCGAGTTCAACCTTGATGCCATAGAACGCCAGCTTGCCCGGAAGGCATCCAAAACTGATTATCGCATGCGGGTTGGCGCTTATCGGGTGTTGTTCAATCGTGAAGATACGATCCGCATCATTGAAATCGTCCGGGTTGCGCACCGTAAGGAGGCATATCAATGAAACCGCAAATTATTTATGACAACGAACGCCCTGTCTTTGTTGTCCTGCCTTATCAGGAATACATGCAACTGGCAGCCGATGATGATGAACTGATCCCCTTTGAGGTGGCAGACTATATTGCCAACCCGCTCAAGGCGGCACGCGTTGAGGCAGGGCTGACACAGGTGGAGCTGGCAGAGCGACTGAAGGTGAGCCAGGCCTATATCGCCAAAATTGAAACGCCGTCATACAATCCATCCGATAAACTGATGAAGCGTGTCGATGAAGCCATAACAGCCTGACCAGTTGGCTGCGATTGATGTGGGCTTAGTCGAATACTCAGAGCGAATCAAAAGCGCACGGGGATAAATACGGAGAAAAAAATATAAACCATGATTGTCTTTTCGCGTGTCCACCGTAGAGTGCCTCGAAACAAATATCGTCATCGGCACTGACCAGCAAAGGAAATCATCTCATGGATACCATTCAGGCAATCATTCTGGGCGTCATCGAAGGTGTGACTGAGTTTCTGCCCATCTCTTCAACCGGCCATATGATTGTTGCGAGCCAGTGGCTGGGGTTGCCGCAAAGCGAAGACAACAAGGCCTTTGAGGTGATTATTCAACTGGCCGCTATTCTGGCTGTGGTCGCCAACTACCGCGACAGGTTCGTGCTCAATGCGACCAATATCGAACTGTGGAAAAAAGTGGTGCTGGCGTTTATTCCCATCGGCCTGGTCGGGCTGCTGTTGCATAAGCAGATCAAGGCGATGTTCACGGTAGAAATCGTGGCAGTCATGTTCATCGTCGGCGGTGTTGTTTTTTTAATCATCGAGTATCTGCAAAGAGATAAACAGCATCCCGTACAGTATCTGGAGGCGATGAGTTATCGACAGGCGTTGTGGATTGGTATCGCCCAGATATTCGCCCTGATTCCCGGCACCAGCCGGGCCGGCGCATCGATTGTTGGCGCTTTGCTGGTTGGCCTGAGTCGAAAGGCCAGCGCCGAATTCTCCTTTCTGCTGGCGCTGCCAGTGATGCTGGCCGCCAGCGGCTTTGATCTGTTAAAGCATTACCAGGATTTTACCGGTACGAACATGCTGGTACTGGCGGCTGGCTTTGTGGTCGCCTTTGTCTCCGCCTGGCTGGTGATGCGGCTGTTTATCCGGTTTCTGGAGCGCTTTACCTTTGTCGCATTTGGCGTTTATCGTATCCTGTTTGGCGCGCTGCTGCTCACCTTGAATTAACAATCCCCTGAAAATCGGGTCTAAGGTTTTTCCGTCCTGTTGAAATAAACGTATTGTAAAGAACGGTTGCACAGCCACTGGAAGAAAAAAGAGCGTTTTAAATAGTTCACTTGTGTAGCCTCCCTCCTGCCAGTGCAGTGTTTCTGGCACCTGATTCTGATACAGACAAGCATAATGACTGCTGTGTTCCCAATACATCAACCTGCACATCTCGCGGCAACGGATATAATCGAACATCATCTTCACTGCTCAGAATACACGCCCTGATTTCCCCAATGAGCAGATCAACATCACGCCGGGATAACATCTGCCTGCATGCAAACGCCGGAACAGATTGATCACAAAACGATCCACCACCGGGCGCAGCGGCTCAATGCAATCACATGCCAGTGATTCCCGATTATATTCCGGCGCATGAACAAAGTCTGAAGCTGAGCAGACAGAATGCCATCATGCTGGTGCATGCGTTGGACGAACCAGCGAAAAAACACCCTCGCTTGCAGCAGGCTGCTGATCGGTATGATTTAAAACACACTAAAACATAACTCGATCGTGTTCACAGTAAGGCTTAATAAAAATAAGCACCTTCGGAAGCGTTTTGATTGTGGAACTGAAGCTTTAAACAGATTGATGGCTGTGTAGGCGATGCCAGCGCATCAAGAGCGAACAAATTGCATTAATGGAGAATAATCCCCGCGATCAGCCATCTGGAGCGCATGAATATATGCTGACCGAATATTACCCGGAGCAACAAGGTTGGCTCCACCCCAGCTAAAACGCGGGCAATTCAGTTTGCGCTCCAGGAGCACATCAGCCATCAAACGCGCATGCCTGCCATTACCATTGGAAAAAGGATGAATCGCAACCAATCTGTGATGGAACCGAACTGCAATTTCATCAGGAGAAAACGTTGCCTGCGTCATCCAGTAGGCAACATCATCACATAGTTGACGAAGCTCAACACCAATCATTTCTCGCGCTACGCCAATGTTTTTATTACTGGTTCGATATTCACCCGCCCATTTCCACACATTCCCGAACATTCGCTTATGTAGCTGCCGGATATATGTCTGATTCAGCATATCCTTTTCCCGCCCACCAAATGCCCAGGCTGCAGCCTGTTGAATATTTTGCTGCTCAAAGATATTTAACTCTTCCATGGTCGCAATATGCGTCAATTTGAGACCTGCAGCATCATCAGGATCTAATGGCGTAGCACCATCTGTATATTCAAGCTTCATCATTTAATCCCATAACACTTTCGGAGATGTGCGAACCAGCTCAGTCACAGCAGCCTCCAATGCCTCCTGCTGCTCTCTTCCAGAAGGTGTCTGACCTTCCAGGCTCATCGTATGCGTTGCATAGGCTTGCTGCCGAGCGGCAACTTTTCGCGCCTGCTGCTCTATGGTCGCATCCAGACTGTCGTGCGGTACGATGGCATAAACAAAACTGCAATCGAGTGCTTCAGCCGCTTTTCGCAAGCTGTTTATCGTCGCCGAACCATCGACTTCCGCCTTTTCCAGCGCAGAAACTCGCTGTTTGCTAACCCCCAACCTTTTAGCCAATTGAGGAGTGCTCATATTCAAAGCATTCCGTATCGCACGGAGCCAACCAGACACAGGGCGGGGTTCAGATTTCAGGCTGGAAAAGAGAGCAAAGCGCTGCGTCAACTGATTTCGAATCATCTGTTTGTTACCCATAAAACCTCCTTAAAGACAATAAATATAATGTCGAATACAGACTTATAACAATGCAAATATTGTCATCCATTAAATTAAAGTCAATATAAAGGTTGTCTATAAAAAGAACAATCTATCTGAACCTGTAATTTTTTGCAGGATCGGTTATACTTAACAATGATGCCTTCGTAAGAAGTCATCAGGGTGCCCATTGATGGGCACGCAAATCAATAGCTTGCACTGCAAAGGAGGAATTTGCTATGTTGATGAAAGTATTCGTAACTATATTGGCGATAATGGCATTTGGCACCTCCTCCATAGCCGGCAACAAAGGCTTAATGGGGGCACTACTTGGTGCTGGTGCCGGAGCAGGGATTGGCCACGCTGTGGATCGAACCGGCGGCTCCGGCAAAGGGGCTATTATCGGCGCTATCGGTGGTTATATTATTGGCAACCAGATGGACAAGAGCGATCAACGTGCTGCGCCGCCGCCAGCGCAAAACACCCGGCAACCCGCTCAACAGACACGTCAGGGCTCATCTGTAAATGATATGGATCGTCACAGCGGTGGTTGCGCCAGCGCTGATCAGTATGTTGATCGTGCGGCCAAAACCAGTGATAATGATGACCGGATTTACTATCTTGAGAAGGCTGTAAAGCTGTGCCCCTATCAGGCTCGGGCGCATAATGATCTGGGAGTGGCCTATTATAACCGTAACAGCCGCCATGACCGGGATCGCGCCAAATCCGAATTTAATGAGGCACTGAAAATCGATCCGGGTTATACGGTTGCAAGGAATAATTTAAGCAACCTGCAGTAAGCAACCCTGCGCGTTGCTTATTTTATATTCATGATACGCAGCCAGTTGTGCACCATCTGGCGGCAGAAATGCTGCATCCCCTCAAGGTACAGGGCCGTCTCACTGTACAACTGGCGGATACCCTCAGCACCCAGGTGTTCACGCTCGCTCTCACCCGATGCGATCCACTGATCAATGATGGCGGCATTCACCTCAACATGAAATTGCAGGCCGTATTGCCCTTGGCCAATTCGGAAAGCCTGTGCCGGCACATCCGCCCGCGTCGCAACCAGTGCCATGCTGTCGGTTAGTGAAAATGTTTCACCATGCCACTGGAATACGGCCAGCCCATCCGGCATTTTGCAAAACAACGGATCTCCACCCGTATGATCTGTGCGGTAAACAGCAAACCAGCCTAGTTCCCGGACAGGCGAGGGCACAATATTCGCACCGGCGGCTTTGGCCATCATTTGTGCGCCAAGGCAGATTCCGAGCATGGGGATGCCTGTCGGAATCACTGCTTGAAGCCAGGCCAGTTCAGTCTGAATATAATCGGTATTGTCATTGGCGGATTGCGGGCCGCCCATCACAATCACGCCGTCAAAAGCGGATGCAGCCGGCAAGACTTCGCCCTGCTCCAGATGAACGACGACCAGATGATGCCCCTGCTGTTCGAGCACATCGCCGATCAGGGCGGGCGGCTCAATGCCCAGATGCTGCAAGATCAGAAAACGCATGCGGCTACCCCGGATCAATCCAGAGCCGGCATCAGGGTGAAATCACCTGTTTCTCCAGGCACCGATTCAACCATGATCGCAAACCCACGCTTGCCCAGTGCTGCCACGACGGCCCTGTCCACGGGCGGCGGAATATAGGGGACGTGATGGAGCTGTCGATCAGACGGAGCCAGCCTGATGGCCAGTACGGTTCGTCCAAGCTGTTTACGGGGATCTGCTTTTGAGAAAAAGGTAAGTTGAATCTGAGGCAGGGGCATATCGCTACGCATCAGATTTTCAATACTCCCGCGCACAAATAAAACCTTACTGCCATCACTGCGGCTAATCCATTTCGGTTGGACGTTCTCCGGATCAATACGCCAGTCTTTGGTGCGCATCGGCAGATTAATGCCGATATTGGTCAGTGTGCTGCGCAGCCAGCGATTATCCAGCCACGCATCCCGTTGCATCTGGAAACCACCGCCAATCAGCAGTATCAGTACAGTTAGAAGCCATGGCCATATATGGGCGTTTTTCCGTACCGGCGCCAGCTCAACCCCGGCAAGCACAGCTTCGCCATCATCGGAAGTTACTTGCTGAGGCGGCTTGTCTGCGGCAACCCCATGATCAACGGGTTCACCGTTAACCATCTCATCTTCAGCCATCTTCCCTCCGACCAGCTCATTCTCCGTGTGGTCGCGTAAACAGAATTCCAGGCCGCAGCGATGACAAACAAACAGGTCACCTTCGATACCCGAATCGATATCATAATTCGCCTGACAATGCGGACACTCCAGTTGCATGAGCGCATGTTGAATAATCAGCCCCCCTTTGTCAGCACAAATGAAAAACAGGCCCTATCCGTCAGTGACATACAAGCCATCGGAAGCTACCGTTTGCAGCCATGTCAATCACCCCACTGATTCAAATGCAGCGCCTCATGCTCAGATACCCAACCGGTAAAACAGCGCTTTCCGGCATCACGCTGGATATTACACAGGGGCAATTTGTCTATCTGATCGGTGAAAGCGGGGCCGGGAAATCATCACTGCTGCGTATGTTCTATGGCGGCATACGGCCCACTTCAGGCACGCTGAACGTGCAGCAGACGGATATGCGTAGTGCAGGTGAGTCAAAAGTGCGCGAACTCAGGCGTCGAACCGGCATTATTTTTCAGGATCACCGCCTGCTCTTCTCCCGAACCGTGTTTGAAAATGTGGCGCTACCGCTCTGCGTTCAGGGCTGGAAAACCGAACGCCTGATCCCGCGCGTACGCAAGGTGCTCGATTATGTAGGGCTGGCTGATCGCCTGTGGTCCTATCCGGAAGCGCTCTCCGGCGGCGAGCAGCAGCGCGTCGCCATTGCCCGCGCCATGACTGCCAATCCGAGCGTGATTCTGGCCGATGAGCCGACCGGCAATCTCGATGTCGATACCGCGCGCCGGGTGCTGGATTACCTGACCGCACTGAACCGGCTCGGCACCACCGTGATTATGGCCACCCACGATCTGCATCTGCTGGAATCGCATCCGGGCCGCGTGGTCCAACTGCACAACGGATCGCTGGCCGGAGGTAGCTTTGAAATCGCCTAGACAGACCATTCCCGACAAGATCACCCCGCGTCTGCCCGGCGGTTATCGTCTGCCGCCCTTCGGCACGCATCAGATGCTGGCGCTGGTGATCGTCGCTATTGCACTGTGGGCCGTAGGCGCCATCTGGCTGGGCGTGCAGGCGGCCAATCAGTGGGTTGGCAGCTGGCAACAGGATATTCATATTCATGTCTACCTGGATAGGTCAGACGGATCTGTCGATACAGACAATAGCACCAAACTGAAAGCGGAACTGCAATCCATCCCCGGTGTTGCCGCTGTCAGACAGATATCCGCCCAACAGGCCGCCCGCTGGATGCAGGGCTGGCTGCGCGATACAGGCATGAATGAGAAGGAGCTGGCCGCGCGGCTTCCGCTGACCTATGAACTGTCACTGGCGGATCAACAGGCCGAGTTTCTGTTTGACGATATTCGCGATGCCGCATCCCGCCATCACGCTCAGGTCAATGAAGATGAGGTCAGTCTGGCGCAGGCCCACCACTGGATTGCCAGAGCCCGCTATCTGGCCTGGTTCGCCTCGCTTATCCTGGCGCTTGCCATGGCTCTGATTATTTCCAACACGCTTCGTATGACCCTGTTAGCGCGCGCTGATGAGATTCATTTGATGCGCCTAATGGGGGCGCAGGAGTGGTTTGTACGCATGCCGTTTATTCTCGAAGGCGTGGTGCTGGGCTGCGGCGCCGGTCTGGCGGCATGGCTGCTGCTGTGGCCAATGGTACTCGGCAGCAACAGCTGGTTCAGCGCTATCGATGTGCACATTAACAACTGGGTATTGCTACTACCGCTGCTCATCGGCGGCGCGATGGTTGGCGGCCTGGGCGCTCTGTTTGCAACTGCACGGGTAGTCTCCCCCGAAACAGCAACTTGATGGACAACATCCCGATGCATATTGCCTAATCCGGTCAGATATATTTCCGATATCAATCACAACTGGACATAATTATTTCCAGATCATCGTCGCCCGTTATGAAGAAAGTAGTCACTAAAGAGGTTCCGGTTCGGATCGTTAGTCGCTTAATATTTGCGGTGTTTTAAAAGTTTCAATAGAATCACTCCATGCCTACAGTATTAAGAATTGGTCCTTTTCGTTTCTTCTTTTATAGCAATGAAAATGGTGAACCGGCACATATCCACATACAGCGAGAAAATAAGCTCGCTAAATTTTGGTTAAAGCCTGTAAC
>JALUWF010000315.1 GCA_027019785.1 Mariprofundus sp.
CTTTTGAACGCATTGCGCGCTCACATCGACCCCATATATTGCTTTACTTGTTGAAATATCTGCTGTTGCTGCCATGTGTGCTGTTTTGGGGAACAACACGCGGGCCCAGAGCGGCTCGTCGTTTCCTGTTCGAGTTCAGTTGGCGCTATATGGGTAAAAAAACCTATTCAGCTACCGGCTGGCCAGGGCGAATTTTTTACAGGCAGAGCTGATTTGGCGTTATTTACGAAAGTGCGCTATAATTGCGCACTTAGCGCACATAAAATATTTTGGAGGTTGAAATGAATATTACGCTTTCAGCTGATGAAGAATTGATCAAAAAAGGTCGGGAGTATGCCCGAGCACATCATACTTCATTGAATCAACTGGTCAGGGACTATCTGCGCAGGGTTACCGGTAGTGGCGAGATAGAAAAATCCGCGAATGAGTTTATGGAACTCGCACGCACAATGCCTGGCCGATCAGATAGTGGATTTAAATTTTCCAGGGATGCGATTTATGATCGCCATAGCAAGAGGTGAGTAGGTGTTTTATTGATACCAATATCATTGTCTATGCCAATGATGCGCGTGATCAAGATAAACAGACAAGAGCATTGGAAACTATCGCCGAGCATATGAAGTCCGGAACTGGTGTGATTTCCACTCAGGTGTTACAGGAATATGCCCATGTAGCATTGAATAAGCTGCATCAGCGACAGGATGTGATTCTTAGGCAGTTGGTGCTTTTGGAAGGATTCACCGTGATCCAGCAAAGCCCGGCTTTGATCAGGAGGGCTGTTGAAATTAAGGCGGCCTACCAGATCAGCTTTTGGGATGCCTGCATCATTGCCGCCGCAGAGCATGCAAAATGTAATGTTATTCTTTCTGAAGATATGAATGCAGGGCAGTTTTACTCGGGCATTGTGATGCAAAATCCATTTGAATGGGCAAGGGGTTGAAGTATTGTTTTTACACAGTAGACTTGACTAGTGGACTAAGTCAAAGAAAGGCGGCTATATATGATTGTTGTGAATATTCATGATGCAAAAACTCGGTTCTCCAGATTGGTGGGACGTGCTCACATGGGCGAGGAAATTATCATTGCTAAAGCGGGTAAGCCCTATGCCCGGTTGGTGCCGTTGTCTGATATGAAGGAAAACCGTTCGCCTGGCATTGCAAAAGGGGCTGTTACAGATGCTTTTTTTGAGCCGCTTCCGGAGGATGAGCTGGCAGGGTGGGAATCATAATGTTACTGGATACCCATATTTTTTTATGGTGGCTTTTTGGTGATAGAAAACTGCCGGATGGCATTAGGCGATACATTGAAGACAGGGATCATGAGGTTTATGTCAGTGCTGCATCGGTATGGGAAATAGCTACCAAATACCGGCTTGGAAAACTTCCGCATGCAGAGAATGTCGCCAAGCGGACGCCTGTATGGATAGAAAAGGCGGGCTTCAATAGCCTACCCATTACAGTTGAGCATGCGCAGTTGGCAGGATCATGGGTGGACAGCCATCGCGATCCCTTTGATCGAATGCTGGCTGCGCAGTCAAAGTTGGAAAATATTCCATTAGCGACAGTGGATAAGGCATTGCTTCAGTTTTCTATTGAGACAGTAAGCATTTAATCATGGGTGCAGTGAAATAAAGCATTTTTTTACGTACGCTTTTGATTGACAATATGTACGCTTATATTAGGGTGCATGTATGACGATACATATTACAGCAACACAGCTACGCAAAGATGTTTATCGTCTGTTGGATCAGGTGGTAGATTCGGGCGAAGTGATTGAAGTTAGGCGTAAAGGAAAGTTCATTCGGATTGAACCAGCGGATAGGTCTCACAAGCTGGAATCATTAAAGCCCCATCCGGATGCGATCTGTGGCGACCCTGAGGCGTTGGTGCATATGGACTGGTCAGATCAATGGCAGCCTGATTTATGATTTATCTGGATACGCACGTACTTGTTTGGCTCTATGCATCAGGGGGTAAGAACATAAGCCCTGATGCATACGCTGTGATTGAGGCGGCTGAGGATATGCGCGTTTCGCCCATGGTGTTGCTTGAACTTGATTTTTTACATGAGATTAAGCGTATCAGTGTCAGTTCCAATGAAATATTCACCTATTTGCATCACCATCTTGGTCTGACGGTCTGCGACCGGTCGTTTGCCGATGTGGTTGCGAATGCCTCTACTCAGAACTGGACAAGAGATCCTTTTGACCGTTTGATTGTAGCGCAGGCTGCGCTTGGAAAAGATCAGTTAATCAGCAAGGACGCAACGATTCAAGTGCATTATTCAGAAACGCTTTGGTGAAATCCGCTAAATGAGCAGGAAAAAATTCGAGGTATTATGAAAGTTCTGGTTCTTGGCGGTAATGGATTTATCGGTTCTCATGTGGTGGATCAACTGCTGGCTGGCGGCCACAGGGTGCGTGTTTTTGATCGATCGCCAGAGCGCTATCGGCAGCCGTTGAAGCAAGTGGAATACCGGCTGGGCCGTTTTGACGATACTTTTCAGGTGGCGGAGGCTTTGCAGGGTGTTGATGCAGTATGCCATCTGATTAGCACTACCGTGCCGGGAACATCTAATCTGGACCCCATTGCTGATGTGCAGTCTAATCTCGTACACACCTTGCAACTATTGGAGCAGATGCGGAAAAAAGGTTTACGCAGGATTCTGTATCTCTCTTCCGGCGGCACGGTATACGGTAATCCGGATGTATCACCTGTTCCTGAAAATCATCCGCTTAATCCGATCAGTTCCTATGGCGTGGTGAAAGTGGCCATCGAAAAATATTTACTGATGTATCAACAACTCTACGGGCTGCAACCTGTTATATTGCGGCCATCCAATCCATACGGGCCGAGGCAGGGGCATGCCGGCGTGCAGGGTCTGATCGGTACGTTGCTGGTTCGGGCGATGGCCGGAGATGCTCTGGAAATCTGGGGCGAAGGAAGCATTATCCGCGATTATATGTATGTCGGTGATCTGGCTCAGTTATGCATGAGGGCTCTGGAAAGCGATGTCTGCGGCGCGTTTAATGCCGGCAGCGGCGAGGGAAATTCGATCAATGCAATTATTTCGATGATTCGTCATCTGGGCTATGAGGATTTGCAAGTCAAATATAGTGAAGGCCGATCTTTTGATGTGAAAGAAGTGGTGCTGGATATCTCCCGAGCATGCCATCAGTTCAACTGGCGACCGGAAGTTTTATTAAAGGATGGGTTGCGAGCACATTATTCCTGGTTGCAGTCTCAGTGAGGAACGAGGAAGGTGATTATATTAGTGAACCGTTGGTGACAATTGGCTTGCCGGTGTACAACGGTGCGTCGACCCTCCGTGTGGCTGTCGAATCTATTTTGCAACAGACTTACCAGAATTGGGAGCTGATTTTATTAGATGATGCATCTTCAGATGAGAGTAGTGCAGTGATGCATTCTTTTCATGATTCTAGAATTCGTTTGGTAGAGGGTGACAAAAACCTGGGTTTATCAGCACGCCTGAATATGGCGATAGATATGGCCAAAGGTGAATATTTTGCACGAATGGATCAGGATGACATAAGTTTTCCAAATCGAATAAAAAAACAGGTGTGTTATTTGCAGGTACATTCTGAGATTGATTTATTATCTTCTAATGTCCTTGTATTTAAAGATGATGGAATTATTTTGGGAAAATGGCCAATGATTAATGGCGCTCATGCATATATTTGTCGACATCCATGCAGTGGATTTTATATGGCGCATCCGACGTGGGTTGGGAAGTTACAGTGGTTTCGTAAATATTATTATTGCAGTGATGCTGATGGTGCAGAAGATCAGCATTTGCTTTACCGAAGTTATAAGAATAGCCGGTTTGCGTGCCTTTGCGAACCATTATTGGGTTATAGAGAGTCAAGAACACTTAAAAAGATGTTACGAGCCCGGTGGGTAGTATTGCGAGAAATTGGTAGGTTGGCTTATACTCGAAGGGATTATGTAGACTTGATAACAATCCTATTAGTTCAAACTATCAAATTGTGCGGTGATATCATGACGTATGGATTGGGCATTGGGTCATTGCGTAATCCGTTGCTTTCGATTGATGGAGCAACCAGGTTACTTTGGGTTGAACTATGGAATGCTTTAAGTTTACCTTCTGGAACCAATAAATGAAGAAAATCTGCTTGATCACATCTGCGGAATTTATTGTTCGTTCATTTCTTATTGAACCCTTACGTGTGTTGAGTCGGGAGTATGAAGTGAGTCTCGTCGTGAATACAGAGAACTGCGGGTTTCTTGATGAGTATGAGCTGGATATAGAAGTTATTCCTGTGAGTATAGAAAGAGAGATTCATCCCATTGCTGATATGGGGGCATTATTTCGACTCATTCGACTTTTTCAGCGCGAAAAGTTCGATGTAGTACATTCGATCGCGCCGAAGGCCGGGCTGCTGACTATGTTGGCAGGCGTCGTAACATTGAGGCCAATTCGTATTCATAGTCTCAGTGGGCAGGTATGGGCTACCAAACATGGCGCACTGCGTTTATTTCTTAAAACCCTTGATAGTTTGACGGCAGCATTGGCGACAAACTTATTATCTGATAGTAAATCTCAAGTTTCTTTTTTGGTTAATGAAGGGGTAATCAATGCAAATAAAGTGCGCGTTTTAGGTGATGGCTCGATCGCAGGAGTGGATGTCACCCGTTTTAAACCAGATCTGCAAGTAAGGCATGGGATGAGAGAAAAAATGGGTACGCCAGATCATGCGGAGGTTGTTCTTTTTTTGGGCAGGTTGAAAAGAGATAAGGGTGTGTTGGATTTGGTGCGTGCCTTTAGTATGTTAGATGATCGACAGGAGACATGGTTGTGGATTGTCGGTCCGGATGAAGATGGGCTAAGTAATGAGATTAAAACCATTTGCGGGAAAGGGCAAGGAAAATTGTGTTTGTCCAGTTACACGCAGAAGCCAGAGCTTTATATGGCTGCTGCGGACGTGTTTGTCTTGCCCAGCTATAGGGAAAGCTTCGGGGTGACGGTATTAGAAGCGGCCGCATGTGGATTGCCTACGATTGGGACACGTATTTATGGTATTGTGGATGCTATTCAGGAAGGGAAGACTGGCTTATTGATTAAGGCTGGTGATGTACAAGAGCTAGCAAAGAATTTGAATGAATTATTGAACGATGAAACCTTACGTCTGCAACTGGGAACTATAGCACGTCAGCGTGTTTTACAAAATTTTTCCTGTAAGAGAGTGACTGGATTCTGGATGGATTTTTACAAGTCATTGCTGAACAATAAGATGGCTGAATCTAGTTGAAAAAAGCACTCGTAACGGGAGCTTCCGGGTTTATCGGTAGCCATTTGTGCCGCTGCTTGCAGCAGCACGGCTGGTCTGTGAGGGGATTGTCACGCAGTGGCGGCGCGCCTGACGGCGTGGAGGCTATCGTCTGTGATCTGGCCAGTCAGGCTGTGCCGCAGGAATCGGTTCACGGCGTGGATGTGATTTTTCATCTGGCTGGCAAGGCGCATGCTTTGGCAGAAACAAAACAGGATGAAAATATGTATTTCCGTATCAATACCGAGGCGACTGAGCTCCTGTTGCAAGCCTGTTGTAAGCAGGGTGTCAAAACCTTTGTTTATTTCAGTAGTGTCAAGGCGGTCGGTGATATCGATGGTGTGATGGATGAGTCCGTTGTAGAGGATGCTGATACCCCCTATGGGCAGTCGAAACGGGCTGCGGAAAAGCTGGTACTGGAGGGAAAATTTGTGCCGAAACCCGTGGTGATTCGGCCTTCGATGGTTTATGGCAATACTGAAAAGGGTAATTTATCTAAAATGATCCGGGCTGTTCGGGGCGGCAGATTCCCGCCGCTACCGGAGATGGGTAATAAGCGATCAATGGTGCATGTGGATGATGTTGTACGAGCCGCGATACTTGCTGCCGAACAGTCGCAGGCAGCTGGTCAAACCTATATTGTGACGGACGGGCAGGCTTATTCGACGCGTCAGATGTACGAATGGATTTGCAAGGCTTTGCAAAAGACGATACCGGGCTGGTACGTGCCGCTTGGTGTGTTGAAGGCGTTGGGTAAAGTAGGTGATGCTATCGGAAAAGTGCAGGGGAAGCGCTTTATGTTTGATAGTGATGCCCTGCAAAAACTTTCGGGCTCGGCGATATATAGTTCGAAAAAAATTCAGCATGATCTCGGATTTAAGGCGCAGCAGCATTTAAAAGCCGCCTTGCCTGAAATTATTCGTTATCTGGAACGCGTCAGTAAATGAAACGCTTATTTGATTTTACTCTATCGCTTGTTGTGCTGGTGTTTGTAGCGATTCCATTGTTGTTGCTTGCTGTATTGGTCAAGCTGACATCGAAAGGGCCGGTGTTGTATTGGTCTGACCGGGTGGGTCGGGACAATCAAATATTTCGTATGCCAAAGTTTCGTAGTATGAAAACAGACACGCCTGCTGTAGCAACACATTTACTGCAAGACCCCAAACAGTTTCTGACACCTATTGGCGATTTTTTGCGAAAATCCAGTCTGGATGAATTGCCGCAATTATGGTGTGTGTTGAAAGGGGATATGAGCTTTGTCGGGCCTCGTCCCGCGCTGTATAATCAGGATGATTTGATTGCCTTGCGCACTGAAAAAGGTGTGTATGTGCTGCCTGTGGGCGTGACAGGCTGGGCACAAATCAATGGGCGCGATGAGCTACCCATTCCCCAGAAAGTTGATTTGGATGCAGATTATTTACAACGTCGCTCTTTTTGGTTCGATCTGCATATTTTATGGTTGACGCTGATTAAAGTGATGCGACGGGATGGTGTTTCCCACTGATGCTGTTGATTATTCACGGGCTTCTCTGTTTTTCAGTTCTGGTTTTTCCATTTTCAGTGGCTGTAACAAATGTAGGTCTCGGCATTGCCTTGGCACTTGGCTTTGTATCTGGCTTGTGGTGGATGGGGGCAAAGCAGTGCTGGAATGAATTCCGTTTACTTAGCATCGCGTTTATTGCCTACCTTGCTCTGTTCCTGTTTGGTTTGATGTGGAGTCATGATCCACATTGGGGTGTACATGTTGTTGCCCGGCAATGGTTCTGGCTACTGATCCCTGTTGTGATTGCAGTCAGCGTAGATGACAATCGACGACTTCGTATCTTGCAGTCGCTTTCTACTGGTCTGGCACTGAACCTCGCGTTTTGTGTGCTACAGGTGCTTGGATATGTGGATCTTAATACCGATGGTTCCGGAGTCGCGGATGCCACCGGTCATATCGGTCACATCGGTTTTGGTTTTGTGTACGGCATATGGGCGGCCTGGCTTATCCATCTAGGATATCATCGGAAGGCGTGGCAACGATGGGGGGCTTGGGGTCTGGCAGTGTGGTCATATGTTATGGTGTTCACTGCCCAGGGGAGGGCCGGCCAACTGGTGGCGGTAGTCCTTCTCTTATGTGTAT
>JALUWF010000316.1 GCA_027019785.1 Mariprofundus sp.
GATATCGCCCTTGAATACCTCGCTGAGATAATGATGGCTGTAAAACTCGTTCTCATTACTGATGCCGATGTATCCCGGACTATTCATATCAGATGGACAGCGAGACCAGGTATTGCTCAAGGCACGGGTCAATCAGGCGGTAGTGCTTGCTTTCATCTACATAGATCAGATCATGATCGAGTAAAAACGGAATGACGCGTTGCATGCTACCATTGGAAAGATTGATCCGGCTTAAATACGCTTGGCTATAGGGGCTTTGAATCGGGTTCAGGGCAAGCGACTGCAGCACTGCTCGCTGATTTGGTTTCAACGCAGCAATATCTTTGGCAATCCGCATCCCTTCCTGTTCACAAATTCGCAACCATTCCGACTGAACTTCGCTTGCGGTGGGCGGTTGTTCATATCGCCACAGGCAGGCGCACAAGGCATTCATATAATATGGATGTCTTCGCGTGCATTGCATCACCGCTGACATCGCGGCATCCGTTAGCTGTTGATGCCACTGCCCCATGGCTGCCTTATTGAGAAACAGGGCATATTCATCTTCGGCAATGCGATCCAGCGTTATTTTTTCGCACAGATGAAAAAACGGGCGGGATTGATCTTCAAACATCAGCGTCAGCATAGCTCGGCTCGAACCTGTAAAAATCAGACACAGATGTTTTGTATTCTGCGCCGCTTCCCGTATGGCTGCTTCGATGGCTAACGCATCTTTTTTATCCAGCATGGCAATTTGCTGAAATTCATCCATGGCCAGGGTCAGGGTAAATCCCTTTTCCATCGCCAGTCGATCAATATCCAGGATAGCTTCTGTGAGCATCTCAATCGCACGGGGCTTCGCGCTTAGCCTGACCCTCGGGCCATCTATGCCTATTGACCATTCAGGATGCATACGTTGAAAGAACTGCTTTAAGGCATGGGCTGCCATTTCATGCTTTGGCAACATCTTACCCGCCAGCTTGCCGATACTGTTCAAAATCACCCTGATCACACTATCGACATCATATACAGTCAATAGACTGAGCTTTTCCATAACATGGTGATCGTATGCTTGCGCTGTATCATCAAAGGTTTGAGCCAACAGGCTGCTTTTGCCATACCTACGCGTCATCACAATCAGCGTATGCCGACTATGCAGCATATTATCCTGCAATATTCTGCGCTGCTCAACGCGGTTACAAAATGCATCACCTGTAGCTATGCCTAACGGGAAAAGATTACTCATGCCGTCAATCTATGTCAAAATAGTAAATACGCAAGATGCATAATGCACAATGCATATTGCTTGTTGTCTCTCAATTCGTGTTCATTCGTGTCATTCGTGGCTCGCTTGTTTAAATTCATTTTGGACTCACCAATATGCTGATTACCTGAATATAGGCATTGGGTTCTGTGGTCATGGTATCTTCCACCCAGTGGATATAATCATCGAAGATTGCATACTGGGGACCTGTAGCGTCTCTCCTCTGTCCTGTAACCGCTTCAGGGCTGTCTTGCACCTGCATAATGGCTGGGAAACAAGCTTTCGGCTTCGCGTATTTCCGGCGGTTCCGCTGTGATCTGCGCAAGCTGATAAGGATCAAGGACCTGAATCCGGTCTTCAAGTTTGGACAGGAATATCCCCTCCTGCCCCAGAACGATTTCAGATATGCCGTCACAGGTCAGTTGATAGCCGCCACCCGATGCCTGATCCGCACGACGAATCACCCATTCCGCATCATTCGACTCAAAATTCACCATAGATACTGATAACGTTGAAATGCGACTGCGAAGTAGAATGTTCTTTCAGTTCCGAAACCGACCATTTGGCGATAAATGCTTGCGGCTTCATGGCGTTATAGCAAAGGATCAATTCTTCTGGCCTTTATCAGATTCTTCATTTTTATTTTCGTCTTCACCGCCGCCGGTAACACCATCGTAAATGGCCCCGCCCACTTTGAATGGCACTTTGACCACCTCAACGCCGACATCGACAGCCGTGCTGACAGCCGTGGCCAGACAGCCACTCAAGGCAAACAGCAAGATAGCTAACAAAATCATTTTTTTCATGGCAACCTCGCGAACGCCAAACTCTGGCACAAAATCGCAACCGGACACATTAGAAGCTCCATTCGAGTTCGGAATAGACGCGGTCATTGGATGCAAACTGGCCGAAGAAACCACCGCTGCCGCTAATGATATCCGCCCCCACTGTTCCGGTCAGCGCATCGCTGATTTCATAACTGACTTTGGGGCGCGCCAACAGACCGCCGTCATCGAGATCGGCCAGCAGTAATATTTCCGGTTTCAGCTTTTCATTCATGTAGTCCGTGGCGATACGCAGGCTGGCAAAGTTCGGTGTGATGCCGAGAGAGGCGTCCACTGCCGGCTCGTTGAGAATCTGACGACCGAACAGTTGTATGCCAACCGTCCAGTTTGATTTCGTGTAGTCCACCGCAACAGCTGCATTCAATGTTGTTCGACGCACTACCGAGCGATTCCAGACCAGGGATGTGGTATTGATCCCCTCGCCGAAATTCACTGCCACCTCTCCGCGCACCACAAATGGGCCGAAAGCATTGGAGAATGAGCCGCCAGCCGTATGCATGCGCAGATGTTTCATCTGTATGGTCAGCGTAGCGCCACTGAGTTGTCTGAACAGATTGGGGATATCATTCCAGCCATAAAAATAGTTCAGTGACAGATCCCAACCAGCCAGATTAGCACGCCAGGCAAAACCAAGTTCTGTATTTTGCAACGACCAGTTGGGTTGTTCAGGTGCCAGATTCACCACCGCAATACCTGGCCGGGCAGCGGGTGTCGAGAAACCCCAACGCGAACCGGCCGGCGCCAGTTTGGCAGGTCTGGCATCGGGAATCGCAATAAACTCGAATTCATGTTCGGTACCACCGAAATCATAGAAATAGTTCAGCCGTGCAGCCCATAACCCGATACGTGAATCGAGAAAATCATCCAGAATAAATTCGCGCAGGTCGAGCGGATTGATAATATCGAGCATACGGATGCCATCGGTCTTGCCCCAGATAATCTGCTGCTGGCCGATGCGAAAATCAAACGCATCACCGCCATAGAGCAGGTACGCCTCCTTGCTTTCGATATGGGTGCGGTAGTGCTGTTTGATGCCCCTGGTTAAATCAGTGTTGTTGGTCGCATTGACATCCATGGCGGCGTCATACCAGGCCAACCCCCTGCCCCGAAATTCCCAGCCGCCGCCCAGCACCGCTTCCGGCTTCAAATCGAGTCGATTCTGTATTTTACCAAAGCGTTTCTCACCGCTAACAAAATATGCTGTCTCGTTCTTGAGCGCCCCGTGCAGCGTCCATTCGACAGCGTTTGCGGGAAACACAACAAGCGATTCACCGCAGAGGGCACAGAGGATGCAGAGGAAAATCTTTATGCTTTGGTTTTCTCTGCTTTTCCTCTGTGGTGAGAATCTTTTGATTTTATGATTTTTATTGCTTGTACCGTTGCACGAGATTTTTTTCATAAGAGGCTAACGCGCATGGATTTTTTCCACCCTGTGATAATGTTTCTATTCATCTGTAAGCCATTGGAAATGGTTGAAGCCTGATGCTTTCTTGTCAAACGTCAGTACGCAAGGAGAAGAAAATTCAACGATTCACACCTCTGTCCTTATGCCTTCAAGGCCGCAGATGAAAACCGATGAAGGGTGAATCCGGGGAGGGTTCGCAATAATAACAAACCATAAGGCTTCGTACAGATTCTGGGATCAAGCACAATAATATTTCCAACATCATTTTCCGTCCGAACCAGGCGTCCCGCCATCTGGGTGAATCGTATTGAAGCCATGGGTAAGGTGTAATCACTGAAGGAATGACCACCCGATCTGTTGATCCAGTCCAGACGCGCCTTTTCCATGGGGGTCGAAGGCACCGCAAAGGGTATTCGGGGGATAACAACCGCCGTACAATAATCACCCGGCAGATCAATGCCTTCAGAAAACGAGGTTAAACCCAGAAGGATGCTTGCCTTGCCGGCATCAATCAGCTCTTTGTGTCTGGCGATCAGGCTGGCCTTGGACATCGCTCCCTGCACCAGCACGGTTGCACATAAATTCACATTCAGTGCAAGAATCTCTTCCACGCGCCGCATCTTTAAGCCACTGGTAAAAAGTGCCAATACGCCCATGCTTCCTTTGTTTACAAGGTTGGAAAGAATGTTCGCCATCAGCGTCTCATGTGCTTCATCATTCGGACTGCTGGCATCATCAGTGATATAGATTCTGGATCGTTCATAGTGGAAAGGCGATTCGAAACAGTGCGATGCCACCTCTCTCCTGGCCTTGCTTAAACCGGACTCATTCAGAAAACGATCAAAACTGCCCAACGCACGCAGCGTAGCCGAATACGTAATGGCTGCTTTGGCTTCATCCCACAAGAAGCGTTTCAGATGTTCCGATGCAAAGGTGGGGAACGCATTGAAGCGAAAATCCGAATT
>JALUWF010000317.1 GCA_027019785.1 Mariprofundus sp.
TTTTTGCATCGTCCGTAGTGCATGCCTTGAGGATCTGGGCGGCATGCTTCAGTAACCGCACGGACTGCTGAGCCATCGCCTTGACCGGTTCGGCACAAGAATCCGGCACAGCATCAAACATCCATACCCCATCCACAAACATACTTTCATTTTGTTCAATAGAAGCCTGAATATCCTGCAAGGATTGCTGGAGCTGATCCACTATATCACCGGATTGATTGATCTTGTCATTCGCCAACTGCGGACACTGCGACAGCTTGCGCATGCGATTCAACAGCTTCTGATAACTCTCCAACCACTGCATGGAACCTTTGACATGGAATGTGGCACCAAAGTGATGGACTGCCGTATCCGGCAGGCGATGCGCCTCATCAAGCAGATAAACCGTATCTTCCGGCTTGCATGGAATCACCACGCCGCCGCCCAGTGCCAAATCGGCAAGCAACAGATCGTGATTCACAACAATCACATCACATCCCCGTAAATGTTTCCGCGATACAAAGAATGGGCAGGTCTTAAACGATGAACAACGCCTGCCGAGACAGGCATGCCCATCAATGGTGACACTGGTCATGGTTCCGGCTGATACCGGTTTCGGATAGGCATCCAGATCCCCATCCCACGATTTATCGTTAAACGCCTGAATCATATCCTGACGTTCATGCTTGCTGGCAGATTCAAACACCTCATCATTGAACAGTTCCATGGTTAAATCATCTGTGCTTGTGCCGGGATCAAATAACTTTTTGGGGCACATATAACGTCCCCTGCCCTTACCTATCGCCGCAACAATATCCAGCCCCAGCATCGTTCTCAGGGCAGGCAGATCATGATTGATAATCTGCTCTTGCAGCGCGATGGTTCCGGTTGAGTAAACGATTGGCGGCGCGTCTTTATCGTCCGTTTCGCTGCGC
This sequence comes from Mariprofundus sp., assembly GCA_027019785.1. GTDB lineage: Bacteria > Pseudomonadota > Zetaproteobacteria > Mariprofundales > Mariprofundaceae > Mariprofundus. Next base: position 915 of record JALUWF010000317.1, read on the forward strand.
ATGAACAATGCGGCCATTAAGCCCGCATAACTCTTACCGATGCCCGTTCCGCCTTCGCAAACACACAGGCCTCCATCACGAATAGCCTCCACGATAGCGGCAGTCATGGACTCCTGATCCACACGTCGGCACAGCCCCTGCCCGTACAGTTTATCAAACCATCTGTTCACAATATTTTTTCAACCTTTGTGCAACGTAAGTTGTAACTATTCGTAACTATTCAGTTCACTACCGATTTTCAAGTGTTATAGGAATGGCACTAAAAAAAATCGCTGTGTTTTTTGAGTAAAATCGAACTGTGAAATGATTTGCGAAGCCTCAGTCGCGCTGCATGGGCGCGTCGATCTGGAGGAAATTGTTATGTGATTTTGCTATTGGTTTGATTATTTCGCTTCCCCTTGTGCTATTGCTGCAACTGCTTCATCTATGGACTCTCTTACATCATCAACCCATTCAATCACTTCTTCTGGTGCATGAGCTTGTATTGCGATATTTTGAACCAATAAGAATGTTTTGCTCATGATGTTTATATCTCTTACTGATTCCCAGCTCATAGCCTCATTAATATGAAATAGTAATCTGTCTGAATCAGGGAAACCAAAATTTTCAACTACAGCATCTCTTAAATTACCCCATGAACCTTGAAGGTCTGAGATTGCGGTCTTTTCATATCCAGTTGGTTCAGTAACAAATGGCATTCAGATATTATTCTCCGCATTCTCCAATAAAACACACAGCATATCGAACTCATTTAATATTTTTTCACTATTTATTTTCTTTGCGGAATAGACTAAATCCCCAATTAATAGGGGAAGATAATAACAATCTATTTTTATTGTATGGACACCTCGCATATCTTTATACTGAAGTAACTGTTCCTTTTCTTCGTCAAATGGATATGCATATTCAAGAAGAAGATTAATTTCATATTGAGTTAACTCGACTTCAACAGTATTGCTCATTCTGCATGCCTATTTTTTAACATAGGCACATAACGACCCAAATCAGCGGCGAGCGAAGCGAGTCCGACTGGATTTGACTGGTTAGCTGCTTTTAACCCCATTTGAGTTCTAAGTCTCTATGCTCATTTGCACAATCTCGAAGATACAAATTAATCAGACTTTGATAAGGGATGCCCTTTTGCTCAGACATTGATTTGAAATATGAAATAGTTTCTTCATCAATGCGGATAGTGATCTGTTTTTTGAAATGCTTGGCATAAGGATTTTTTACTGATTTAGAGAAGTCATAAGATTCACGCATAACTTTTCTCCTCATATTTCTTTCTTTCAAATCTATCAACCTTTCGTGCTGAAATAATACGAATAGAGTTTCCATTTTTTTCACAATGCAAACAGTCAATAAACGAAGACGAGAACTCACGCCCATCAAAATGCAAACTATCCATATGAGGAAGTATAATTATATTGTAATTCCAGTCAATATGTGGCGGCAGCTAATGACCGAGTTAAGAGTAATTAGTCAAGTCTTGAAAGTTGAATTTTTTCTTCCCAAGCTTTGATGACTTTACTTACCAGAGAGTAATGTACCTTGGAAAAATCAGCAATTTCCCGCATCGTATAGCAGTGAAGTCTGTATGCATTGGCCATCCATTCACCTCGCTCCAAATGGTTTTCCATCTTTTTCGTCAGGCTGAGCCGAGCAATATGTTGCTGCAACCTGGGCGACTCTGGATTCGCATGAATGTTTTTTTTGTGCATTTTTTTTCTGAACGCTTCGCTGCCGAGCACATACGAACCTTTTGCAGCTTTCAATGGAGCATCTTCTGTTAATGCCTGTTCAACATATTCCATGTAACGCAATGTGCTGCCGCCAAATTATCCCAGTATCCAGTCAGCACAGCCAAAGCCTGGTGTTTGCACCAACCCTGCAGTTGACCGATAACTGCTCCAGGGCCAATCCTCTGCCAACTTCACCATACCCGTTGCCACTGGGT
>JALUWF010000318.1 GCA_027019785.1 Mariprofundus sp.
TATATAGATAGAGTTCGCACATGGATAAACATCTGGACAGAGACGATCTTATTGCCTGGTTTGCCGCAGGCTGCAAGCCGCGTGAGGCGTGGCGTATCGGCACCGAACATGAAAAAATAGGCTTCTGTGTCGATAGCCTCAAGCCGATCCCCTATGATGGTGAGCGCAGTATCAAAAAGCTGCTGGAGTTGTTGATCACGCGTGATTGGCAGCCGGTGCTGGAAGCAGGCAACCTGATTGCACTGAAAAAAGGCGGCGCATCGGTGACTCTGGAGCCGGGCGGGCAGGTTGAGCTTTCCGGCGCGCCGCTGGCCACCATTCACCAGACCTGCCGGGAAACCACCGACTACCACGCCCTGATGCGCACCATTTCCGATGAACTGGGCATCGGCTTTCTGGCCCTCGGCTTTCAACCCAAATGGCGACAGGAGGAAACCCACTGGATGCCCAAAGCCCGTTATGCCGTGATGCGCAACTACATGCCGCAGGTGGGCCGTGGCGGGCTGGATATGATGACGCGCACCGCCACCGTGCAGGCCAATCTGGATTTTGGCTCTGAAGCGGATATGGTCAGAAAAATGCGCATTTCACTCTGTCTGCAACCGCTGGTGACAGCGCTCTATGCAGCCAGCCCGTTCGAGCATGGCAAACCATCACCTTATCTCTCTCGCCGCGCCGCCTGCTGGCTGGATACTGACCCGCAGCGCACCGGCGTGCCCGCCTGTGTCTTTGAAGATAATTTCGGCTTTGCCGCCTACGCCGAGTGGGCGCTAAATGCGCCGATGTATTTTATTATGCGGGACGATGTATATATAGATTGCGCCGGCGGCAGTTTCAGGGATTTCATGGCCGGTAAACTGCCGCAACTGCCCGGCGAATATCCAAACATAGATGACTGGGAACTGCATATCTCCACCCTCTTCCCCGATGTGCGGCTCAAACAGTATCTGGAGATGCGTGGTGCCGATGCCGGCGGCTGGCCGTGGATCTGTTCGCTGTCAGCGCTGTGGAAAGGATTGCTGTATGACGACCAGGCGGAAGATGCTGCATGGGAACTGATTGCCGACTGGACGCATGCCGAAGTGGTAGAACTGCGCAACAGCGTACCACGCACGGCATTGCAAACGCCGTTTCGGGATACGACTGTATTGAAACTATGCGAAGATATGGTGACGATTGCCGTACAGGGATTGCAACGCCAACATATATTAAACGGGGATGGAGAAGATGAATCTATCTTTCTCGCCCCCCTCATCCATGCACTCGAAACAGGCCAGACCCAGGCTGATCGCTGGCTGGGGGCTTATCAAAATGAATGGCATGGCAATATCGATCGCATCTTCATCGAGGCGATGCACCCATAAATTAAAAGCATTCACCGCTAAGGGCGCAAAGGTACGCAAAGTAAAACCATACAATAATAAATCAGTTTCAATAAATGCGTATATCCATTGTAACTGGGTTTTGACTTCCTTTGCGTACCTTTGCGGCCTTTGCGGTTCAAGGGTTACGGTTCATGCCTTGGTCAATTCAATCGTATTGCCATCGGGATCGCGGCAAAACAGGGCGATGCGACCGGATTTACTCATGGTGTATCGGATGCGTGCAGTATCGAGTCGCAGGCGAATCACATCGAATGCATCTGTTTGTAGCGCCACATGGTTGTCACGACCGCCATGCGACGGTTTTTCACAATCGGCATAAGGGTTATCCAGTCGCATCAGATGAATTTGCTGACCCCCATCCAAACCGTACCAGATACCATCGAATGCGAGTTGAGGACGCTTGATACGAGACAGTCCCAATACCCCCTCATAAAATAAACTCGCCCGCTCCAGATCTGCAACGATCAGGCCGATATGCGCAATATTCATCCCTGCCCCCATAATCAAGCCGATTCTCATGACGCCAAACTATTTACCACAGACGATAATGCAAAGATCCAAACATTTCACCACAGAGGACACAGAGAGCACAGAGAAGGTCAAAGTCAAAGTCAAAATATACAAATCAGGTTAGCCAATGCCTTTCAGCGTTGGTCATCAAATTGTCCTGGGCAAAGTGACTAATAATTGACTGGCTTTTGACTTCCTCTGTGCTCTCTGTGCCCTCTGTGGTGAATGATTTTGACTTCCCAACCAACCATTGTCGAAAGTCATTCTTGCTGCAACAATGCGCGGCATGACAAATGTTGGATGGAAACCACGGATACTGGATGGAAAAGCATTAGCGGCGCGCATGCGCGGGGCGCTGACTGAAGAAGTCGCTGAACTGACTGAAAAACACGGGAGGGCACCCGGACTGGCGGTGATCCTGGTAGGTGATGATCCGGCTTCGCAGGTCTATGTACGCAATAAAACATCGGGTTGTAAAAACATGGGCGTCGTCTCGTTTTCGCACCCTCTGCCAGCCGACACCACCCAGCAGCACCTGCTCGGGCTGATTTCGGAACTGAATGCCGATCCGAAAGTGGACGGTATTCTGGTACAGTTGCCGGTACCGGCACACATCAATCCTGATTCATTGATCGAAGCGATTGATCCGGGTAAAGATGTGGATGGCTTTCACCCGTATAACGTCGGCAGACTGGCGGCGAGAAAGCCTGCGCTGCGCTCCTGCACGCCGTTCGGTTGCATGAAGCTGCTGGAAGAAACCGGGGTGGATTTGCACGGTAAGGAGTGCGTGGTGGTCGGCGCATCGAACATTGTCGGTCGACCGATGGCGCTGGAGCTGTTGCTGGCCGGGGCAACGGTGACGGTGGCGCATAAATTTACGCAGGATCTGCGCAGTCATGTGGAACGCGCCGATATCGTCATAGCCGCAGCTGGCAAACAGGGCTTAATTAAAGGTGAATGGATCAAACCGGGGGCGACGGTGATTGATGTGGGCATCCACCGACTGCCAGACGGCACACTAACCGGTGATGTGGAATTCAAAGCGGCGGCTGAACGTGCCGCATGGATTACGCCGGTGCCGGGCGGCGTCGGCCCCATGACCATCACCATGTTGCTGGCCAATACGGTTGAAGCATTCAAGGCGCATCTGGGCGATACATAGTCAAAAGCGTTGTCTCGCAAAGCCGCCAAGAGCGCAAAGGAAACAAAAATCAGAAAAAATGAGGATCAAACCATATTTCCTTTCGAATTTCTTCGTGCCCTTCGTGAACTTCGTGGTGAATAGTCTTAATAAGATCTAAAACAGGATTTGAGCATGACTGAATTACAGAAAACACCGTTATTTGATGCGCATGTGGCGCTGGGTGGCAAAATGGTGCCGTTCGCCGGCTTTGAGATGCCGGTGCAATATAAAAACGGCGCCTTGAAGGAATATACCTTTGTACGCGAGGGCGGTGCGGGTCTGTTCGATATCACCCATATGGGGCAGGTGCGGGTGACTGGTCGCGAGGCGCTGGCATTTTTGCAGTATGTCACCACCAACGATGTATCGAAACTGGCCGAAGGGCAGGTGCATTATTCGGCGCTGTTGAATGAAACCGGCACGTTTATTGACGACATTACCACTTATAA
>JALUWF010000319.1 GCA_027019785.1 Mariprofundus sp.
ATGCACTCGCCGATGGCCGGCGGGGTTGCACTGGCCTATGTAAAACCCGAACATGCGCAGGCAGGCGATTTAAGCGTAGAAATTCGCGGCAAACAAATCCCTGCAGAGCGGACAAGCCTGCCATTTGTGCGCAGCAATGTAAGGCAAAAACAATAAACGGTGAAAAATTTGGGAGATGAACCATGACTATTCCTGCTGATTTGAAATATACCAAAGAACACGAATGGGTGCGCATCGATGGCGATACGGCCACCTTCGGCATTAGCGACCATGCGCAGGAAGCGCTGGGCGATATCGTTTTCGTCGAACTACCCGAGATTGGTCGCGCTATTGATGCCGGCGAAGCCTATGCCGTTGTCGAATCTGTCAAGGCGGTTTCCGATGTCTATGCGCCGGTTGGCGGTGAAGTCATTGAAGTCAATGATGAACTCGAAGGTGAACCTGAAAAGGTCAATACCGACCCGTACGGCTCTGGCTGGATTGCCAAAATACGCATCGGCGAAGGTCAGGTCGAACTGCTCAACGACGACGAGTACACCACCTTTTTAGAAGAATAAAACAATACAACATTAACCGCAAAGAGCGCAAAGGTACGCAAAGAAAAAAAGGTAGCTATTTAGCCTGGAAGTGCGGCTTTAGCCGCGCACTAGCTATAGTGTTTGCGCGACTGAAGTCGCACCTCCAGCTTTTGCAATGTAACGTGATCGTGCTGAGTCAGCCACATACCAGAAATTGGTTTTCTTTGCGTACCTTTGCGTCCTTTGCGGTAAAAAAGAAGGCTTAAACTATGCGGTTTCTTCCCCATACAGACAGTGACAGAGCATCCATGCTGGAGGCCATCGGCGCTGATGGCATGCGCGATCTGTTTGCCGATATTCCGGCTGAATTCCATCTTGAACAGAGCAGTCTGAATCTGCCGGATGGATTATCGGAAGCGGCGATTGTGCGCAAGTTCACACAGGCCGCAGATAAAAACCGCAATGCATCCAATTCGACCTATTTTCTCGGCGGTGGCACCTATCACCATTTCGTGCCTGCCGTGGTCGATTATGTCATTTCGCGTGGCGAATTTCTGACTGCATACACCCCCTATCAGCCGGAAATATCGCAGGGAACATTGCAAGCCCTGTTTGAATTTCAAACCATGATTACGCGCCTGACCGGCATGGATGTCGCCAACGCATCGATGTATGAGGCTGCGACTGCTACTGCCGAAGCCGCTCTGATGGCGCGGCGCGTAACGCGCAAACATCGCGTGGTGATGGCCGGCTCAGTCAATCCGCGTTATCGCAGCGTTACCGGCAATTATCTCTCCCGACTTGAAGCTGAATTTGTCGAAGTGGCGATCCATGACTTTGCTACGGATGTGGACCAGCTGATAGCCGCCATTGATGACAAGACTGCCTGCGTCATTGTGCAATATCCGGATTTTTACGGTTCGGTGTATGATCTCGCAGCCTTACGGGCTGCCTGCGATGCGAACAAATGTCTGATGGTCATCGCCTTTTCCGATATTTCCGCTTTTGCCCTGATTGAATCGCCCGGCGCGCTGGGTGCGGATATTGCGGTCGGTTCCGGCCAGTCGCTCGGTATTCCGATGGGCTATGGCGGCCCGCATCTGGGACTGTTTACCTGCAAACAAAAACATGTGCGCCAGATGCCTGGGCGCGTCTGCGGCATGACGCACGATGCCGATGGGAAACGCGGTTTCGTGCTCACACTCTCCACCCGCGAACAGCATATCCGGCGCGAAAAGGCGACCAGCAATATCTGCTCGAATCAGGGGCTGATGTGCACGGCAGCGGCAACCTATATGACGCTGATGGGTGATGCCGGGCTGGCTACCGTGGCGCGCCATTCGGCGGCGGCATTGCAGTCAATCATTGCGAACCTGCCGGCTCATGTCACTGCCGCGAACGGCGCGCATTACAATGAAACTGTGTTGAGTTTTTCTGATAAAACCGGGCGGGATCGTTTTCTGACTGCGGCGGAAGCGGATGACATTTTTGCTGGCATCCCGCTGGAGCGCATTGAGCAGGGTGCGGAGCCCCGACATCTGCTGGTAGCGACCACGGAAATGGTCGAGCAGGATGATATCAACCGCTACATCTCAATTCTGGAGGCGTCGAAATGAACGAGCCTGTATCCAGCACATATTCCGCTACAGCGGGCATCCAGCATGAAGAAGCATTGCTCTTTGAGTATACCCACGAAGCGCCATCCTCCATCAACCTGCCTGGCGTCGATGGTGATATCCCGGCTGAACTGAGCGCATTTACGCGCCAAAACCCTGCCGGCATTCCGGGTCTGTCGGAGCCTGAAACAGTGCGTCATTTTGTACGTTTAAGTCAGTGGAATCACGGCATCGAAACCGGCTTTTATCCACTCGGCTCTTGCACCATGAAATACAATCCGCGCGTCAATGAGCAGGTCGTACGCCTGCCGGGACTGGCGCATATCCATCCCGATCAGCCGGATGACACGGTGCAGGGCGCACTGGAACTGTTGTATGAGTTGCAGCAGTGGCTGACTGAAATTTCCGGCTTTTCGCATATCACCCTGCAACCGGCTGCTGGTGCACATGGCGAGTTGACCGGTCTGATGATGATTCGCGCCGCACTCGATGCGCGCGGTCAGCAGCACCGCAAAAAAGTTCTGGTGCCGGATTCCGCCCACGGCACCAATCCGGCCTCCGCCGCCCTGTGCGGCATGTACACGGTCGAACTGAAATCCGGCGCGGATGGACGTATTGATCTGGATGAACTCAAAGCTCATCTGGATAACGACACAGCCGCCCTGATGATGACCAATCCGAATACCGTTGGCGCGTTTGAATCGAATGTGAAAGAAATCTGCCAACTGGTGCATGAGGCTGGCGGCTTTGTCTATGGCGACGGCGCCAATCTGAACGCCCTGGTCGGCGTAGCGCGCCCCGGCGATATGGGTATTGATTGCCTGCATATCAATGTACACAAAACCTTCTCTACCCCGCATGGCGGCGGCGGCCCCGGTGGCGGCCCGGTGGCGGTAAATACAACGCTGGCGCCCTATCTACCCGTTCCCCGTATCGAAAAACAGGGTGATACGTTTTCGTTGTCACATAGCAGCGAGACCTCAATCGGTTCCGTGCTCGGCAGCATCGGGCAAACTGGCGTGCTGCTGCGTGCAGCGGCCTATATTGCAGCGTTCGGAAGCAACCATCTGCATAAAATCGCCGAAGACGCCGTACTCAATGCGAATTATGTATTAAACCGATTGAAAGATGCTTACCACGTTCCGTTTGGTGGCCTGTGCAAACACGAATGTCTGTTGACCGATGACATACAGGAAAAGCACGGCGTCAAAACGCTCGATATCGCCAAACAACTCATTGATCTGGGCTTCCACCCGATGACCATCTATTTCCCGCTGATTGTACATGGAGCGATGCTGATCGAGCCGACCGAAACCGAATCGCGTCAAACGCTGGACGCCTTCTGCGACGCTATGCTGGAAATCGCCGCCCGGTGCGAAGCCGGCGATACCGATATGCTGCACGCAGCGCCGGTTAAACCCTTCCGCCGCCGTCTGGATGAAACACAGGCAGCCAGAAAGCCAATACTGGTCTGGCCATCCACCTGACCTAACCCCAGCAACTGGAACCAAACAGGAAAATCTTGAACCACAGAGCACAGAGGAGATCAAAATCTTCATGTTTTGGTCTTCTCGGAGTTGTTCAGTATACTATGGATGTGCGACTTCAGTCGCGCATCTACGGCACTTCTGAAGCCGTACTTGCAGTGTGATCTGACT
>JALUWF010000320.1 GCA_027019785.1 Mariprofundus sp.
GGCTTGTGTATGGCGGCAATGAACAACAACGGCGTAGTGGCCTGACTGTCTGGCCAGTGTGTACAGTGGCTGACATGATGCGGGAGTCAGATGATGCTTTGCCTTGATATTTTTCCCTTTTTTAAAGCATGGGCGTTATGACAATGTATAAACCGACTATGCATAAACTGATACGGCTTCGAAGCAGCGGCATGGCTTTTTTACATGATCTGTTATGGATTGTTGTAGCCATCTGGCTGGCCTTCTGGCTACGTTTTAATATGGGCAATATTCCCTCCACCTACCTGCCCGCTGTGCATTTGCTAATTATGATTGCATTGCCGGTACAGGCTGCTGTTTTCTGGTATTTCGGCCTTTATCGCGGCATTTGGCGATTTGCCTCGCTGCCCGATTTGTTGCGCATTCTTCAGTCTGTAATATTCGGCGTGCTGGCAACTTTTATGGTTGTATTTGTCTGGCAGCGACTGGATGGGATGCCGCGTTCGGTGCTCTTTCTCTATCCGGTTATTTTGATTCTGGGGTTGGCGGCTCCTCGCCTGTTTTATCGCTGGTTGAAAGATAGGCACCTGCATTTGAGTGCAACAGATCAGCAGCGAGCATTACTGGTTGGTGCGGGTCAGGCCGGTGAATTGCTGGTGCGGGATTTGTTGAAATCTGGAGCATATGCGCCAGTTGGCTTTCTTGATGATGCCGACCGACGGCAGGGCCAGGAGATTCAGGGCGTACGCGTGATTGGTCGGCTGGCGGATATAGAACGGGTGATTGCTGATATGGCAGTCGATGTTGTGCTGCTGGCCATCCCTTCTGCATCGCATCAGGTGATTCAGGCTGTGGCCAGCAGGTGTCAGCAGTTTTCAGTGCCGTGCCGGATTTTACCATCCGTTGCTGAACTGGCTGACGGGCGAGTGGCGGTGTCTCGACTCAGGCAGGTGCAGATTGAGGATTTGTTGGGGCGGGACACCATCAAGCTCGATGATAGCGATATTCATCAATTGCTTGCGGGTTGTTGTGTGCTGGTTACCGGTGCAGGCGGCTCCATTGGTTCTGAACTGTGTCGCCAGATTTTATCGCATAGGCCATCGCGATTGCTATTGCTCGATCATGGTGAATTCAACCTGTATACCATAGAACGGGAATTGCAGCCGCTGGTCACAGATTCAGCTTGTTCGATTGAAGCGTTATTGGGCGACATTCGGGATGTGGATCGGA
>JALUWF010000321.1 GCA_027019785.1 Mariprofundus sp.
TTCTTAACACTAAGACAATATGAAACAAATGTTGTTTGACTTAAAAGTTGGAGTAGTTGAATTGACTTTTTAAATAAATTATCAAAGAAATATGAAATATTACTTATTCCAGATAATGATGAACATTGAAAAAAAACTTTAGATAAAATATGAAATTCATTTGATTATAAACTTGTAGAATTAGATGAATATTGAGTAAAAGATATAAATGAATTAGTAGTAAAAGAAGAATTATGAGAAGAAATTATAGCTATGGTAAAGAATATGGCTATTGATAAAACTAATTGAAGTGTAGATTTAGCATTTAATGAATTAGATTGGTTTAAAAACAGATTTGAACAAAATTGAATGTTATGAGAAAAAACATTATATCCTATGGTAGATAAATATACACAATGATTTATTCCTTGAAATGTGATAACAATATGAGCTTTTAGTAATGTATGAAAATCAAAATTTAGTTATTCATTTGTAAATGATTTCTTAAGTAAATGAAAAAAAGTAATTTTCTTTAGTTTAGAAGTTAGTAAATGAATGGTATTATTAAATTTATTATCTAATAAAACTAAAAAAAGAATATGGGATTGAATAAATTATAAAAATAATGATTTAGAATTTTATAAGAATTTAAAAGTTTATGATAATATTTATGAATTAGATGAAATTGAAAATATAGTAAAAACACAAACTCCAGATTATGTATTTATTGACTTTGTTCAAAATATACAAGCTAAATCTACTAATAGTTATGAAAGATATTCTAAAATAGCAATTTGAATACAAAAATTAGCTATAGAAAGTAAATCAACAATTATAAGTTTATCACAAATAAGTAATGAAAGTGCTAAAACACAAAATCAAGCAAATTCATTTGTAAGTTTGAAAGGTGCTTGAGAATTTTATGCAAGTAGTGATTTGATTTTAATATTAAAAAGAATTGAAGATGTATTAACATTAACTATAGAAAAAAACAAATACTGAAAAAGATGAATAGAATATGAAGTTGATGTAGATTATGAAACTGGAACATTTAAACTAGACGAAAATAAATTTTAAGTATAATCTAAATAGTAAAAACAGCTCAGTGATAAAATATACCTTACACACAATAAAACATTGCTTAGAACACTTTTTATAAAAGCAGTATGCATATTTTAAAAGATAATTTAAACAAATATGATAAAGAAAATTAAGGTTTGAGATAA
>JALUWF010000322.1 GCA_027019785.1 Mariprofundus sp.
TAAATCTGTAGAGCAGATATTTGAGGAAACGCATCAGGCAATGCAATAGCTGTATGTTGCCCTATCGTTTAACGCAGCTGGCAGAGGAAGACATGAAGGATATTGCTCGCTATACGCTAAAGAAATGCGGGAAAACGGGGACAGTATATCCTTTTCCTGCGAACTGGGAAGCAGCACTAAACCGCTTTAGCATTCAATTTGAAGACAGGATGCCAAGACTGTCGCAAATGCCGTTTACACAAAAATTCTTACACTCTCCTCAATGTCCGGCGCGATCATCACGACGATTCACGAATATTCCAGGTTAAGTTGCGAAGCTGTTGTGATGAGCGCAATATTCTGCACATGAATGCGCAAGCAAAAGATAATAGTCCATGCATGGTAGCCGATGCAGAAGCTTATGAAGGCCAGTATGTAACGACTGAAAACTTTGGCTCTAACAAAGTTGTCACCCACGCTGTATCTCCTTCTGAAGCATATAATCAAGCGGTTGAACTGGGCTATGAATCTCCGGTTATTATTTACGTTCCATCTAAAAATGAAATTCACTTCGCCTACTAATGCCCATTGAGTACAGGCCGTTTAGAAGAAATGGTGCCGACCCTGAAGCTAAGCCATGGCTTGGAATTGAGATAGAAAATCCACATTCAGGAAAATCAGTCAGATGTGAAGGGCTTATTGACACTGGAGCTACAGAATGCTGCTTCCCTGAGCATTTCGCGATGATGCTTGGACACGATCTGCTCGCCGGGGAAAAGATCGACTTAGGTACAGCGGGTGGTGTAACAGATGCTTATATGCATACAACAATCATTCGCATACCTGGGTTTTCTACGAATCAATGTAAGATCTCATTTGTGAAAGGTCTGAAAACACCATTGCTTGGTGTAAAGTCCTTTTTATCGAACTTCATCCTTACTATTAACTATCCGAGAAAAGTATTCTCCCTTAAGTTGCCTTCAAGCCCTGGGGTACAGTAAGCCTAAATTGGTGACCCCGCATCTGAATACCGATGATCTGTTTGCGGATAGTTCTGTGCTTTCCAGAGCGGCAAAGGCTTTTGCAGCGGTGTATGGTGATCTGGTCTATGTCAGCAAGGTGGAACCGGATAAGGTGGTTCGTTACTGGCAACCCGGTGACTATTCGGTGGACAAACTGAAACATGGCTGGATGCCGCCGCATCCGACTTTTTATGTG
>JALUWF010000323.1 GCA_027019785.1 Mariprofundus sp.
CATCAAGTCTGCCCGGCATGGAGAAATCGACCTGAATGGTGCCACACTGCCAGACGCGACCCAGACAGTCTTTGAGTGAGAACTCGATTTTCGGGCCGTAAAAAGCGCCTTCGCCCGGATTCAGGCCATATTCGATATCTTTGGATTGCAGTGCCTGATGCAGCGCCGATTCGGCCTTGTCCCACTGCTCATCGGTACCGACGCGATTGTCCGGGCGGTCGGACAGGAAGATAATCACATCCTCAAAACCAAAGCGTTTATAGACATCATAGGTCAGGTCGATGAAGTTGCACACCTCGTCCTGGATCTGATCCTCAGTGCAGAAAATATGCGCATCGTCCTGCACAAAATTACGCAAACGCATCAGCCCGTGCAGGGTGCCTGACGGCTCATTGCGATGGCAGGAACCGAATTCGGCCAGGCGCAACGGCAGATCGCGATAGGAATGCAGATTCTGGTTGAACACCTGAATATGGCAGGGGCAGTTCATCGGCTTGATGGCATAATCGCGATTTTCTGTATTGGTAGTGAACATCTCGTCGCGGAATTTGTCCCAGTGGCCGGACTTCTCCCACAGTTTGCGATCCACCAATTGTGGCGTTTTGATTTCCTGATAACCGTTGTCACGCATGACGGCGCGGATTTCATTCTCCACGCTCTGCCAAATACTCCACCCTTTCGGATGCCAGAAAATCATGCCGGGCGCTTCTTCCTGCAAATGAAACAGATCCAGCGACTTGGCCAGCTTGCGGTGATCACGTTTTTCAGCTTCTTCCAGACGATGCAGATAGGCTTTCAGATCACCTTTCGAGGCCCATGCCGTACCATAAATGCGGCGCAGCTGCTCATTATCAGAATTGCCTTCCCAGTAAGCGCCGGAGACCTTCATCAATTTAAAATGTTTGAGAAACCCGGTATGCGGCACATGCGGCCCGCGACACAGATCGGCCCATTCACCCTGCCGATACAGGCTGACCGTTTCACCGGCCGGAATACGCTCAATCAGTTTGGCTTTATATGACTCGCCAATAGCCTCGAAATGCGCCACGGCATCATCGCGATCCCACTCTTCACGGGAGATCGGCAGTTTCTTATTGGAAAGTTCACGCATTTTCTGCTCGATCTTGCCCAAATCATCCGGCGTAAACGCCCGCTCAAAGGCAAAATCATAATAGAACCCATCCTCAATCACCGG
>JALUWF010000324.1 GCA_027019785.1 Mariprofundus sp.
CCGGTTTGGATTTAAATTGGCGGCCCAAATCTCGCTGTGCCGCATTACCTCCACCATGCGCTCCAGATATTCCGCCAGCGCTTGCCCGACAACCACAGAACGGGGCTTCATTTTCATTTCCGCCTCACTGGTCAATGCCTGATCAAGCGCGTCCGGAAGCCTCAGACTCAATGCACCCATCAGTCACCTCCACACATAACGTAAATCGAAGTGTGTTACATTATGAAATACGTCTCAATGGCCATAAAATCAAAATCTTTTCATCAGCGTTCATCTGCGGTTGCTGCTTTTGACTGGTTCTCAGATCGCTTTTAGCGCTGATCGCAGTTGCAGGATACAAGCCAGCAAGGCAGGGCCGGCGCGCAGACTGTGGCGCACCACATCTCCCGGCCAGCGAATGCAATCCAATAGCGCCTTTTGTAATAACTCTCGCTGTTTGAAAGATGCTGCATCGCCAACACCCTGTAATACGGGATAAACAGCTTGCGCCAGCATGCGCGCGATCAGCAGGTGCGGCACGGTTTTGACATGGGTTCGAATCCAGCTCTCAATGTTGCCGACATCGGCACGCGCCGGATCAGCGATCAAATCCTGCCATTCCAACAGTGCCCTGGCGGTCGGTTCATCCTGCAAACAGCCCACTGCACCCGGACAGCCGTCAGCCAGACTGACTGCCAAATCCAGATATTGCGCCTGAACCGGATTCTCCTGTTGTTGCAACACAGTGCCTACATCCGCATCGGACAGCGGCGCACATGGCTGCAACATGCAACGTGAACGTATGGTGGCCGGTAAACGCTCCAGGTCGGAGCAGACCATCAGCAACACGCTGCCTGCCGATGGCTCTTCCAACCCTTTCAGCAGGGCATTGGCCGCCTGCTTGTTCATGCGCTCCGCATCGTCGAGAATAACCACCCGCCGATCACTCTCCGCACCGCTAAGTGAAAGAAATGACAACACGCCACGCACCTGCTCAATATTTAAATCACGTTTTCCCTCAATCAATCCAAGCCGAAACACATCGGGATGAGAACCGGCCGCCAGCATCTTGCAAGCATGACATTCGCCGCATCCGGTTTGCGAATCACAGATCAACAATCCAGCCAGTTTCTCGGCCAGCGTACGTTTGCCAATCCCCTTCATGCCATACAACAACCACGCATGATGCAGACTGTCGCCAGCCAGTGATTCGGCAAATTTCTTCAGCGTAGCCTCATGTCCGAACAACTGATTCATACAGCCAACCCGAAACGCTGCTTTAATATGTTGGCAACCTGAGCTTCCACATCATCCATACCCTGCTCCGCATCAATGCGCACGATGCGCTGCGATTCATCATGATACTGTTGTTTAAAAGCTACCGATACGCGTTGATGAAACGATGCCGCCTCGTCATCGAGTCGTGTCGCTTTCTCGCCGCTCTCAGCCCGTTTGTTCATGCGTCGCATTGCTTCATCCACCGCCACATCAAACCACAGCGTCAGCGACGAACTCACGCCACACTCGGCAAAGCGCAGCATCTGACTCAAATTAGCCGCACCCTCGCCCAGTTTTCGCGCCGCCAACTGATAAGCCAGCGTCGAATCTGAATAGCGATCGCACAACACCCACGCGTCCGATGCCAGCGCAGGCCGGATCACCTCTCGCACATGCTGGGCCCGATCGGCCAGAAACAGCAGCAATTCAGTTTCCGGCAGCGGCACGAATTCACCAGCCAGCAGCAGTGTGCGAATCTCTCTGCCCAACGGCGTATCGCCCGGTTCAAAAGTGGTCACAACGTCATGCCCCAGATCGCGCAACCAGGCCGCAGCCCGGCGCAACTGCGTGCTTTTGCCGCAGCCATCCACGCCTTCAAATGTAATGAATCTATTCACTGGATATATTCGCCTTATTGTAACCGGTTGATTTTCTCTGAGATGGATACTTCAATTCAGCACGTTAGTCGGCGAACAGCCCCGGGTCAAACTGGGGTTTTCAGCTGCAACCGACGAGCTTCCGCCATTGCGCCAACGAGACGGTTCGGGCCTTTCCGAAGCCGCCCACCCAGTGGATATGCTCCGGCTCAAATTGAAACAGCCGGAAATCGGCAAACGCAAACAGCGGCTCGGCATCCGGAAGGCGCGCCAGATATACGGCTTTGGCGCGCTCCAGCAGCCCGTCTGAAACAGGTGCAACAACACCCTGCAAACTTAGACGAGGCAGCCCCAGCGGCGATTCGCCCGCCGTTTCCGGCGTGCAGATCATCAGGCCAATGTAGGGGCTGGTTTTGATATTGGAAAAATGTTTGGCCAATCCCGACAAGTGCAAAAGAATATTACCCCCATGCAGTGCATACGGTGCCATGGACGTTTCGGGCCCCTGTTTCCCCCGCGTGGACAGAAAACAGATCCTGCTTTGCGCCAGCAACGTCTGAACACCTTGCTCCCAACTATCCGCTTTCAACATACACCTCCCTGATCGCCACCCTGTTCTCAATAATTCGTGTCTATTCGTGTCATTCGTGGATAGGATTTCTTGCTAAAACTTAACCTGTTGATGACCAACATACAATTCAATACTTCTAAAATTTCTTCTACATTTTGCACAAGATATTTTTCGTAATAGACTAATCTGTTTTGCCTCCTCTGCGTGCTTTGCGGCTCTGCGAGATCAATGCTTTTCAACCCTGTCTCTCGCCAAGACGCCAAGAGCGCCAAGAAAACCCAACCCGGCATAGCCGGAACCAAACAGGAAAATTTATAAACCCCAGCCACTGATCATAAAACCTTCAAATATCTTCTACATTTTGTGCGAGATATTTTGCGTAACATACTCAGGCGAGTTTGTTCATCAAACCAGTGATTTTGGCAACGTAGTTCACTGTCTCCGGCGGCATACGATCAGGGTGGCGTTCGAGATTGCCCATGCCCCAGTTGTAAGCGGCCAGCGCCAGCTTGGTATTGCCATCATAACGATCCATGAGCCGTTTCAGATATCTGCTTCCGGCCTGAATATTCTGTTCCGGATCAAACGCATCGCTCACGCCCAGTTCTTCCGACGTGCCGGGCATTAGTTGCATCAAACCCTGCGCCCCCACCGGGGATACTGCTTTTGCATTGAAATTGCTCTCTGTCCGAACTACCGCTTCAATCAGTTTCGGATCAAGACCATTGGCGGCAGCCGCAGATGCAATGATTGGCTCGTATTTCTCCACACCCGAAGCCGGCTTCTCAGAAGTCCGACTCGCACTTTGCGCCTCTGCTATCGAGATATTGGGTGTAGGTAGTGAAACAGACAAATTCGTCGGCCTATTCTGTCCGGCAGGCACCGGCGCTTTGGCGCTGTGTCGGAGAGACATCAACAGATCGGTAGAGAACATCCGGGCATCAGCCCCCTCCTGCCTGTCATTGATATCGAAAAACATGGCATGCATGCCGGCCCGATCCAGCGCCGAGACAAGATTCGATGCCAGCGCCCGAAGGTTATCCGGCGACAATCTCTCCAGCGCCACATTGCCGCCCGCGTCGCTGCTATGATCCAGATATTGCTGAAACAGGCCGTCCGCCTGCCGCCCGGCGCCCTGCTCCGGCCATTTGACAGCGCTGCCGCGCCAGTCGATCGCCCCGATATTCAGATGACTATTCATAGCAATACACGAGCAACAGCCATGCCATTTTTACATGCGCATCAATCGATGCCTTCCTGCAATACGTCTGCACACTGCTCGCCCATCTTTTTCATCGCCCGCGCCTCCAGCTGACGCACCCGTTCAATGGAAACCCCCAGTTCTTCGGATAACTCCTTCAAGGTGGCCGGCGGATCCATCAAACGGCGCTGGCGGATGACATAACGATCGCGGTCAGACAACGTCGCCATCGCCTGTTCCAACCGGTTACGGGCAAATGCCTCCCAATCCTTTTCTTCCAGTTGCTGTTCAGGGGTCTCCGTCGGCGATGGCAATTCCAGCACATGGCCTTCATCGCCATTGTCCGAATCAATCGAAAAATCACGCCGCAGAAACGAGGAGGCGATGGCCTGATAAGATTCGCCGCTGGTGCCATGCTGCTCGGCGATCTCTTCCAGATTCCGGCCTTCAAGCGCGGCAATAGCGCATTCCGCCTTTTGCAGCCCGGCAAAAATACGACGCTGCAATTTGTTGGTTCCCATTTTCACGATACTCCAGCTACGCAGGATAAAATCGTGAATCGAGGCGCGAATCCAGTAGGATGCATAGGTTTTTAAACGGAAACCCCGATCCGGATCGAAGCGTTTGACCGCATGCATCAGTCCCAGCGTGCCCTCCTGAATCAGATCTTCTTCAGGTAGACCGAAATGGCGATATTCGCGCACAATTGCGGCTACGCTATGCAGATTGGCGCTGATCAGATCCTGTACTGCCATCAGATCGTGGTCGTTCTGCCATTTGCGTGCCAGCACATCCTCTTCCTCACGCGAAAGCTGCGGAATCTTGCGCAGTTCCTGATAGAAGCGATCGAGGCTGGTCAGCGCTTTTAATGTTCTGCTCTTACTCATATCTGCTCATTTATGCTGACGCCGTCGATCCATTTCAACCCAGCGCGCCACATTTGCCTGGTGATCGGCCAGCGTGGCTGCAAACTGATGACCGCCGGAACCATCTGCTACAAAGTATAAAAACGGCACATCGGCTGGCGCAGCAGCAGCCCTGAGCGACGCCTTGCCCGGATTACAAATCGGTGTCGGCGGCAGCCCCTTGCGGGTATAGGTGCTCCACGGCGTATCCGTACTCAAATCTTTTTTATGCAGATTGCCGGAAAATTGTCCCTTCGTTCTCCAGATACCGTAAATCACGGTCGGATCCATCTGCAAGGCCATGCCTTTTTGCAAACGATTGCGAATCACCGCCGCCACCAGCGTTCGTTCTTTGGCGATGCTCGTCTCCTTTTCAATGATAGAAGCCATGATACGCAACTTGTTCTGCACCGCAGGGTGCGCGGAGAGTTCGGCCAGTACCTTTTGCTGTGCCTGCACCATGGATTTCAACATCTGCTTGATCCGAACCGGTTGTGTATACTGATAGGTTTCCGGTAACAGACGACCTTCCGCATCGACCGGAAACTGTTTTTTAAGCGCAACCTGCCACGCCTTCTCATCCGTACCAGTCTTTTTCGCCAGCAGGCGCAGCACTTCATCGGTTCTCAGTCCTTCCGGCACAGTGACTCTGAATCGCATCACATCGCCCCGCGCAAGCCGCGCAATTACCTGCGCCATCGTGGCCACCTGTTCAAAACGATATAGGCCGCTACGCAAATGGGAACCGTTGCCATCGAGCCTTAATTGCAGGCGAAATGCCAGCTTTGAAGCAATCACGTTATTCTGCTTTAACAGCTGCGCAATCTGCATCGAAGAGGCGCCCCTCGGTATCATCACTTGCACAGCCTGTTGCGGCCCGTGCCTGGCGCTGGACTGCAGATAGAACCAGCTGATCGCCGCACCTGACAGTAATACGCCGGCACCCATAACGATGATCATCAGCCTTTTCATAGCCGCACACCCTCCGCTATGCCCAATGCATCGGTCAATATGTGCAATGCAGAATGCTGTACATCCATCGCCTCTGTTCGCTCCACCGATTCAACCCATGCGACCGCCCGGATAAACACGCCGCTATTGCACACAACCATGGCTTCACAATCGTCCAGCCAAACTACCGGGCAGACTAACTCACGTACCACACCGTGCCGAATCAAAAAATCGCGCACCCTGCCCGGCAATACGCCGGTAGAGGCCTGCGGCGTAAGCCACTGCCCTTCCCGATACAGCAACACATTCGCCGTAGCCGTCGCCAGCAGCACGCCATCCTGCTCAAACAACACGTTTGCATCGGCAGCGCCGTGCAGCGCACGCAGCGTATCGGCATAATCCGTCACAAACTTGGCTCGTTTTGGCTGCAGGGCGAACGGCCATGTCGCCAATCGTAAAAATAGCGGTGATGACTGTAGCGAATACGCTACGCATTGCATATGCGCCACCGGCTCACTCCCCCTGTTGGTCAGGCCCCAGCCCGATTCGCCGCCGCTGATGGTGAGACGCACCAGCACATCTTCCCCCACCTTTGCCGCCTCACGCAGACAGGCAAATAACACCTCTTCATCCTGTCCCGGCGATAATAACAGGCCAAATTCCGACAAGCCCAGCGCCAGCCGTCGCCAGTGACCGGGCCAGTCGAAGATATGGCCATCGATGACGCGAAACGTCTCAAAACAGGCTTCTCCATAGGCTAAACCTCTGTCCATTGTGTTGACTGACACTATCTTCAAACTCGAAACCCCGCTTTGTTCATGGTAGAAGCCGCCCCCATGAGCGAAAAATACCTTCAAGCCATCGAACAAGCACGCGTCTATGATGTGGCGATTGAAACACCATTGCAGTTAGCGCCCAAACTTTCGGCGCGATTACGCAATGAAGTGCTGTTCAAACGCGAGGATTTGCAGCCGGTTTTCTCTTTCAAACTGCGTGGTGCTTACAACAAGATCGCCCAGCTCAGCGAAGCCGAACGCGCCCGTGGCGTCATCTGCGCATCCGCCGGCAATCATGCCCAGGGCGTGGCGCTATCCAGCCATAAACTCGGCATCGAAGCGACCATTGTCATGCCGCGCACCACGCCGGAAATCAAGGTCAAGGCTGTCAATCACCTGGGCGGTCAGGTGATCCTGTTCGGAGACAGTTATTCTGATTCCAGCGTTCATGCCGCCAAACTGTGCGAGCAGACCGGCAAAGTATTTATTCACCCCTATGACGATCCGTTGGTGATTGCCGGTCAAGGTACGATTGCCGAAGAGATGATGCGCCAATATCCGGGCGATCTGGATGCTGTTTTCGTGCCGATCGGCGGCGGTGGCCTGATCGCCGGTATCGCAGTTTATATCAAGAAACATTCGCCGGGCACTAAAGTCATTGGCGTAGAGCCGGTCGATTCGGCAGCCATGCACGATTCAATCAAAGCAGGTGAGCGGGTAGAACTGGATCAGGTCGGTATTTTCGCCGATGGCGTGGCAGTCAAAAAAGTCGGCGAGCATACATTCGATCTGGTGACCCGTTTCGTTGATGATATCCTGCTGGTCGATACCGATGAAATCTGCGCCGCCATCAAGGATATTTACGAAGACAATCGCACCATCGTCGAGCCGGCTGGCGCACTCGGCGTGGCCGGACTAAAGAAATATGTGCGCCAAACCGGTGCGCGCGGGCAATTGCTGGCGGCCATCAACAGCGGTGCCAATATGAATTTCGACCGCATGCGCCATGTCGCCGAACGCAC
>JALUWF010000325.1 GCA_027019785.1 Mariprofundus sp.
GGGGGCCTTTGTGCTTGGTGGAGGCGTTAAGGACGAGTTCCCTGTTCGACAAATTCGCAGGAGCAAGTAGCGGCGCTCCCGCTACGCGATAGTTGAAACCTTGTGAGGCTGTCGATTTAGGCGGCCCGTTGGGAGAGGGGCAGAAAGCCCCCGAGTCATCCCGCCGCTCAGGTTGCTTGAGCCTAAATTTTATAAGGGTTTAATGGCTTCATGATGCCTTCATAAACTTGACCATGAAGGCTGCCGGTGGTAGCAAGCGCAACCAGTTTTAGGCTTTGGGTTCAGGGTGGTCAGTTCAGGAGGGGTTTTGATGGGCGCGGAGTATCTCGCCAACGAATATACACCAATTTTCATTTTTATATTGATTGCCTTGGGCATGGGCGCTGTGCCTTTGGTGCTGACACTCTTTGTTGCCAAACAGAATCCGGATGATGAAAAACTTTCATCCTATGAGTGCGGTTTTGAAGCCTTTGAGGATGCGCGTTTGCAGATTGACGTGCGTTTTTATCTGCTGGCGATTCTCTTTGTGATCTTCGATCTTGAAAGTGCGTTTCTGTTTCCATGGGCTGTTGTGCTCGACAAGATCGGCCTGTTCGGATTTGTTGAGATGGTGATGTTTCTGGTGATCCTGCTGGTTGGATATATCTATGCGTGGAAGAAAGGAGCCTTGCAATGGGAATAGAGGGCGTTCTTGAAAAAGGTTTTATCACCACCACTGCGGATAAGCTGATCAACGGCGCCCGCGCCGGTTCGCTATGGCCGATGACCTTCGGGCTGGCTTGCTGCGCGGTGGAGATGATGCATGCCGGCGCTTCGCGCTACGATCTGGATCGTTTTGGAATCGTTTTTCGTCCGTCGCCACGCCAATCCGATGTGATGGTTGTGGCCGGTACGTTGTGTAACAAAATGGCACCGGCGCTGCGCAAGGTGTATGATCAGATGTCCGAGCCGCGCTGGGTGATCTCCATGGGGTCGTGCGCCAACGGCGGCGGCTATTATCATTATTCCTACTCGGTGACGCGCGGTTGTGATCGTGTGGTACCGGTGGATATCTATGTGCCCGGCTGCCCGCCGACCGCCGAAGCGCTGTTGTACGGATTTATTCAGCTGCAGGAAAAAATAAAACGCACCAACACCATTGCGCGGTAGATGGACAAGACGATGACAGACGCCACTCTCCATGATGAAAAAAGCCATGACGCTAAACTTCAGGCCGCAAAACTTCAGGACGACATAGGCGTGAGCGCGGATGTGGACAACAACGCCATTGCCGGACTGCGTCAAAGGTTCGGCGAGCAGGTGCTGGAATCGCACGACGGACTGGATTGCCCGGTGGTGACGCTGGCGCGTGAGTGCATCGTTGAAGCCAGCCACTATCTGAAAAATGAACACCAGTTTGAGCAGATGGTAGATCTCTGTGGCGTGGATATGCTGGAGATGCCTGACTGGCCTGCGCATGCGCCCCGTTTTGAGGTGGTGTATAATCTGCTGTCGATCTCGGCAAACAAACGTATGCGTGTGAAAATTGGTGTGGATGATCGGCAACTGGTTGATTCAGTCACGGAAGTGTGGTCAACGGCCAACTGGTTTGAACGGGAAGCATTTGATATGTATGGCATCATCTTTAATCACCATCCCGATTTGCGCCGTCTGCTGACCGATTACGGTTTTGAAGGTCATCCGTTGCGTAAGGATTTCCCGCTTACCGGACGTGTTGAGGTATTTTTTGATGAGGCGCAATGGCGTTGCGTCTATCGCCCCAATAAACTGGAGAATCGCGTCTTGATTGAGCGGACATGGCCGGGGGTTGATCGTGGCTGAGATTAAGAATTATACGCTGAACTTTGGCCCGCAACATCCGGCAGCGCATGGCGTGCTGCGTCTGGTGCTGGAGTTGGACGGCGAAGTGGTCGAGAAGGCCGATCCGCATATCGGATTGCTGCATCGCGGTACTGAAAAACTGTTCGAGTACAAAACCTATCTGCAGAACGTACCCTATTTTGATCGTTTCGATTATGTCTCGATGATGTCCAACGAGCATGCCTATGCGCTCGGCGTCGAGAAGATGGTGGGCATCGAAGCGCCGGAGCGGGCGCAGTATATCCGCGTGATGTATGCCGAGCTGACCCGTATTCTCAATCACTGCATGTGGCTGGGGGCGGTGGCGCTGGATATTGGTGCCATGACGGTATTTCTCTACTGTTTTCGTGAACGTGAGGATATTTTTGATTTTTACGAAGAGGTGAGCGGGGCGCGCATGCATGCGGCCTATTTCCGTCCCGGTGGCGTATCCAAGGATCTGCCTGCCGGCCTGCTGGATAAAATCAAGGCTTTTACCCATACCTTCCCGACCTATGTGGGCGAGTATGAAACCCTGCTGACGGAGAATCGTATCTGGAAGCAGCGCAATGTGGATATTGCTGTGGTTGATAAGCAGGCGGCGCTGGACTGGGGTTTTAGCGGCCCGATGATTCGCGGTTCGGGCATTGAGTGGGATCTGCGCAAGACGCAGCCTTATGATGTCTATGATAAAATGGATTTCGATATTCCGGTGGGTGTGACCGGCGACTGTTATGATCGCTACCTGGTGCGTATCGAAGAGATGCTGGAATCCAACCGTATTATTGTGCAGTGCATTGAGTGGCTGGAGAATAATCCCGGCCCGATCAAAGTGGATGATTATAAATTCTCCAGCCCGAAACGGGCTGAGATGAAAGCGGATATGGAAGCGCTGATTCACCACTTCAAGTATTTTCAGGAAGGCTATCATGTGCCGAAAGGCGAGATCTATCAGGCGGTGGAGCATCCGAAGGGCGAATTTGGCGTTTATATTGTCTCGGACGGCTCCAACAAGCCGTATCGCATGAAAGTGCGCGCGCCGGGCTTTGCCCATATTGAAGCGCTGGATTATATGGTGCGCGGCCACATGATTGCCGATGTGGTGGCGATTATCGGCACGCAGGATATTGTTTTTGGGGAGGTTGACCGATGAGTGCGGATACGGTTGTCCCGGAAATGGTTCGTGTGGAAAAAGACCATTCAGAAAAAGCCTGTTTCAGCGACGATCGCCTGGCAGAGATTGAGGCGTTGGTGAAGCGCTATCCAAGTGTGCAGTCCGCCCTGATGCCTGTATTGTATATGGCGCAGGAAGATTACGGTTATCTTTCCATGGATACGCAGCAGATGATTGCCGATGTGCTGGGTTTGCGTCTGATGCAGGTGCGCGAAGTGGTGACCTTTTACACCATGTTTCGTGAACAGCCGTGCGGCTCTTACCTGCTGGAAGTCTGCACCAATGCCGGTTGCATGCTTAACGGAGCCAATGAACTGGTGGCGCATATGTGTGAAACCCTGCAGATCAAAATTGGCGAAACCACGCCGGATGGCATGTTTACGGTGATCGAGGTGGAGTGTGCCGGGGCCTGTGGTGGCGCGCCGGTGGTGCAGGTGAACAATGTTTACCATGAAAAGGCGACAGCGGAGTCGATGGATGCATTGATTGCCGAGTGTCGTACGGCAGGAGGTCAATAATGGCCATTCCTTCTGATCCCAAACAGGTCAAGCAGATCTGTTTCGATCGCATCAATATTCCCGATGTGAACAAACTGGCCGTGGCGCGCAAGCATGGCGCTTATGAATTTCTACCAACGGTATTGAGCGAGTTTGATTCGGCTCGAATCGTTGATGAGATGAAAACCTCCGGTCTGCGCGGGCGCGGCGGCGCCGGTTTCCCGACCGGTTTGAAATGGTCGTTTGTGCCGCGCAATACCGGCAAGCCAACCTATCTGTTATGCAATGCCGATGAGGGTGAGCCAGGTACGTTCAAGGATCGCGATATTATGCGCTTTGATCCGCATCTGCTCATTGAAGGCATGATTATGTCCGGTTTTGCGCTGGGTGTGCATGACGCCTATATCTATGTGCGGGGTGAATTTTTACATGAAGTGAATGTGCTCAATGCCGCTATTGCCGAAGCCTATGCGGCTAATTTGCTGGGTGAGGATATTCTCGGTAGCGGTTATGACATGCATCTGACCGTGCATCGCGGTGCCGGTGCCTATATTTGTGGGGAAGAGACCGCTCTGATTGAGTCGCTTGAAGGCAAGCCTGGCCGTCCGCGTTTCAAGCCGCCGTTTCCGGCTGTGGAAGGTTTTTACCGTTCGCCGACGGTGGTAAACAATGTTGAAACACTGGCTACGGTGCCTGCCATCCTGAAATTTGGCGGCGACTGGCATGCTGCCATCGGTGTTCCGAATAATACCGGTTGCAAAATCTTTTCAGTCTCCGGTCATGTCAACAAAGCTGGCAACTATGAAGTGCCAATGGGTACTTCGCTGAAGACGTTGATTGAGGAGCAGTGCGGCGGCTTGCAGCATGGGTCGGTTCCCAAAGTGGTCATTCCGGGCGGCTCATCGACACCGTGGCTGACTGCCGAACATTATGATACGCCGTTGACTTATGATGCTATGATGAAAGCAGGTTCGATGCTCGGTTCCGGCGCTATTATTGTCATGGATGAAACGGCGGATGTGGTGGCGATGACACGTCGATTAGCACATTTTTATGCGCATGAGTCTTGCGGCCAGTGTACGCCGTGCCGTGAAGGCACCGGCTGGCTGGAGCGGGTGATGACGCGTGTCGAAAATGGGCAGGGGACAGAAGAGGATATGAGCGTATTAAGCGAAGCTGCGACGCATATGGCCGGACGCACGATCTGTGCGCTGGCTGACGGTGCGGCGGCGCCGATTTTGTCGATGCTGGAGCATTTTCCTGAAGATGTGCGTGCCCGACTGCTGGAGAAAGCCGCATGACAATTTATCAGGACAGAGAAATTGCACGCGCCATGGCGCGCCTGAAAGGTGACGCACCAGGAGGTCGTGGCATGACAATTTTGCAGGACAGCAAAATTGCACGCGCTTTAGCGCGCCTGAAAGGTGACGCACCAGGAGGTGCGGCATGACCTCTTTATTCATTAATGACCAGGAAGTTGAAGTAACGCCCGGCACCAGTATTCTGGAGGCATGTCGTCAGAACGGCGTCAATGTACCCTATTTCTGCTATCATCCCGAGTTGTCTGTTGCAGCCAATTGCCGGATGTGTCTGGTCGAAATAGAGGGCTGGAAGAAACCGGCCGCATCCTGCTGCACTCCTGTATCTGAAGGCATGAAGGTGAACACGGCATCGCAATCTTTGCAAAAAGATCGCCAGATGGTGATGGAGTATCTGTTGATTAACCACCCGCTGGACTGCCCTGTATGTGATCAGGGCGGCAGTTGTAAATTGCAGGATTATTCTGTTGAATATGGCGCCTCCAGAGGTCGTTTTGCCGAGCACAAGCGCGCTGCCATCAATTACGATCTCGGCCCGTTTGTGAATACCTGTATGACACGCTGTATCCACTGCACGCGCTGTGTGCGTTTTGCGGATGAAGTGGCAGGCACCGGCGACATCGGTATTTTGAATCGCGCCGATCATATGACCATTACAGGTATTGTTGAGGATGCGCTGGAATCGGAGTTATCCGGCAACCTGCCGGATATCTGCCCGGTAGGCGCACTGCTTGATAAGCCGTCGCTGGATGTGTCGCGTCCATGGGAAATGACTCGTCATCACAGCACCTGCACGCAGTGCCCGAATGGTTGTGATATCCAGATTGAGTCGCGTGGTGATGAGGTGATGCGCATTGCCCCGGTGGAGGGCAGTCCTGAGCCATGGATTTGTGATCGTGGTCGTTATGTTTATGACGCCTTCCGTTCCAGCCATCGCATTCTCGAGCCCAAAGTGCGCAGCAATGATGAACTGGTCGGTACAGACTGGAATGATGCCTTCGCCAAAACAGCATATCTGTTGCAAGGCAAACGCGTCGGTATTCTGTTCTCTCCGGACTGGAGCGTGGAGGGGCAGACTGCCATTCGTCTGATGCGTGATGCGCTATTCCCGGATGCGCATGTGGCCTATGATCTGCACCGCCGTGATATGCGCCCGTTCGCTTTTGAAGAGGGATTGAGCATGACCACGGCGCAGATTGCCGAGGCCGATCAGGTGGTGGTGCTGGGTTGTGATCTCAGACAGCGTCTGCCACTGCTGATGCAGCGGTTGCGCAAGCGTGGCAGAGCCGGTAAGCCGGTGTCGCGTATCGGCGCCATGAATTATCGTACCAATATGGAGATTAGCAACGATGCTACCATTCGTCCGCGCGATTGGCCGGCGGTGATTGCCAGAGCTATGGAGCAGGTGCGTGATCTGGGTAAAACTGCGGCTGGATTCGATGCGTGGATAGCAGCAGTGCCAGATCGCCATGAGGCGGGCAAGGTATTGGCCGATGCGCTGATCGCCGATTCCTGCGCGCTGCTGGTGGGTGAAGAGATTCGTGGCCATGCGGACGCCGCAGCATTGATCTATGGACTGGATCTGCTGATGCGCGCTTGCGGCCATGCAGAAGCGGGCAATGATGGACGCAACCTGATTCCGGAAGGCATGAATACACAGGTGTTGGCTGCCACGTTTGGCGATGTGCGCGTTTCTGCTGGCGATCTGTTTGCTGCGGCTACAGCGGGCGAGCTGGATGCGCTGGTGCTGGTGGGTAGTGACCCGGTCGGCGACGGCCTGTTTCCATCAGCCGCTAAAGCGGCGCTGGTAAATGTGCCGCTGGTGCAGGTGGGCTCTATTTCCGGTCAGATTAGTGAATATGCCGCAGTGCAACTGCCGGCTGCCGCCTATGCCGAAATCGAAGGCACCTTTGTGAATATGGAAGGTCGTATCAGGGTGGCAGATAGTCCGATCCGCTCCCTTGGCGATGAGCGGCCACTGTGGAAAGTGATGATGCGCCTGATTCAGGTGATGGGCGGCGAGGTGCCAGTAGTGAATCTGGTTGAACTGCGTGAGGCGACGCAGCGCATCATGCCGGCGCTGGCCGAGGCTGTGGATGCGAGCGAGCAGGATAGCGTGCTGATTGCTCCGGCGCGCAACAGAGATGCAATCACGCTGCCTGTTGATCTGTCGGATCATTTTGATCTGGATGTGGTGAGTCGCTACTCCCTCTATCGCGAAGGCATGTGGGCGCGCGCCTCTGAACTGCTTAGCGAAGCGGGCAGGATTCATGCGCTGGACGAAGTGCTGGTGCATCCTGATACGTTGAAGAGCAGAGGCCTGGTCGCGGGTGAATTGACCGTGCAGACATTCCTTGGCGATCATACCTATCAGGTTGGCCTGCGCGATGATGTGAGTCCCGGTGTGCTGTTTGTAGCCAAACGTGGCGTGGCCGGCGATATCTCAGATGTGTCTGCCGCATCGATTGACACACCGGTTGTTACGCCTTTGGCCGGAGGTGCATCATGAGTGTGATGGATATGGTGATTCAGGCGGTGATATGGGCGCTTGAGGTTCTGGCTATTACCGTGCCGATTGCACTATCGGTGGCCTACATTACCTATGCGGAGCGGCGCGTGATCGGCTGGATGCAGGTACGCAAGGGTTGCAACAGAGTCGGGCCGGCAGGTTTGCTGCAACCGCTGGCGGATGGTTTGAAACTGTTTTTGAAGGAGACCATTATTCCGGCCAAGGCCAACAAGCTGCTGTTTGTCGGCGCGCCGGTTCTGGCGCTGGTGCCGACGCTGGCCGCCTTTGCGGTGGTGCCCTTTGGTGAAACATCGTTATTTGGACTGTGGAAGGTACCGCATGTGATGGCGATCTCCAATCTGAATGTCGGTCTGTTGTATCTGATGGCGATCTCATCGCTGTCGGTGTACGGCTTTTTGATGGCGGGCTGGGCGTCCAACTCGAAATATCCGATTATGGGCTCGATTCGTTCCACCTGTCAGATGATCTCCTATGAAGTTTCCATGGGCTTTGGTCTGGTGACGGTGATGATGCTCTCAGGCTCTCTGAACCTGTCTGATATCGTGCATGCGCAGGCTGGCGGTCTGCTGCACTGGTACATGATTCCGCTGTTCCCGATGTTGCTGGTCTTTTTCATTTCCGGCTGCGCTGAAACCGGGCGCACGCCATTTGATCTGACTGAAACTGAAGAACTGGTGTCCGGCTATAATGTGGAATATTCCGGCATGTGGTTCGCCACCTTCTCGCTGGCCGAATATGGTGCCATGATTCTGATCAGTCTGATGACCTCGATTCTGTTTCTGGGTGGCTGGTATGCGCCGATTCCGGCGCTGGATATTATCCCCGGCATAGTTTGGTTGTTGGCCAAGACTTCGTTCCTGATATTCACCTTCATCTGGTTCCGCGCCACATTTCCTCGCTATCGTTATGATCAGATGATGCGGCTGGGCTGGAAAATTTTCCTGCCGTGGACGCTGGGCTGGATCTTTGTGGTCGGCCTGTTCATCTATACGCCGGGGCTGGATCACATCATTAATTTCTGGCTGGCGTGGAGGTGATGGTATGCTGAAACGTGCGTTGAAGACATGGTTCCTCTGGGAATTACTGATCGGTTTATCGGTGACCGGCAAGTATCTGTTCAAAAAGAAAATAACGGTGGAGTATCCGGAAGAGAAAACGCCGCTGTCACCGCGTTTTCGCGGTCTGCACGGGCTGCGCCGTTATGAGTCGGGCGAAGAGCGCTGTATCGCCTGTAAATTGTGTGAAGTGGTCTGTCCGGCACTGGCGATCACCATTGAGTCGGAAGAGCGCGACGATGGCTCTCGCCGTACCACCCGTTACGATATTGATATGAGCAAGTGTATTTATTGCGGTTTTTGTCAGGAAGCGTGTCCGGTGGATGCGATTGTCGAGACGCAGGAATTTGAATATGCAACAGAAACACGCAGCGGATTGTACTATAACAAGGACATGTTGTTGGCCAATGGTAAACGCTACGAGGTGCAGATTGCGGCGAATATCGCTGCTGATGCGCCGTACAGCTAACATGAAAGAAACAACATACGTTAATTCAGGGAGGCACGATGCTGGAAAGCGCATTTTTTAACCTGTTTGCCGGACTATGCGTCCTCTCCGCGCTGGGCGTGGTGACGGCGCGCAACACCATGCATTCGGTCATGTTTCTGGTGTTCTGCTTCTTCAATGCGGCCGGGCTGTTCTTTCTGCTCGATGCGGAGTTCCTCGGGGTGATTCTTATTCTGGTGTATGTGGGCGCGGTCATGGTTCTGTTCATGTTTGTCATTATGATGCTGGAACAGAAGAAGGATGAGTTGAAGAGTTCTGTGCGCCAATATCTGTCACTGGGCGGTGTGATTGCCGTGTTGCTGCTGATGGAGTTTGTGGCGGCGGCAAGCTCGGGCGTATTTGTACACGGAGCGCATGCGACAGCGGCGCACCTGGGGCAGCAGATCAATAATACCGAACAGATCGGGCAGGTGTTGTATACCAAATATCTGCTCGGCTTCGAGATTGCGGCGATAATTCTGCTGGTGGCGCTGATTGGCGCAGTGGTGCTGACGATTCGCAAACGCAAGGATGCAAAATATCAGAATATTTCAGCACAGGTAAAGGTGCGGCGTGAAGATCGTGTGCGCAAGGTGAGGATGTAATGGTTGGATTATCCGGGTACCTGATTGTTGCAGCTATGCTGTTCGCCATCGGCGTGGTAGGTCTGTTTCTCAATCGCAAGAATGTGATCACCATCCTGATGAGTATTGAGCTGATGTTGCTGGCCGTGAATATCAATCTGGTCGCATTTTCGCATTTTCTCAACGACCTGGGCGGCCAGGTGTTTGTCTTTTTTGTATTGACAGTGGCGGCCTGTGAAGTGGCGATTGGACTGGCGATTCTGGTGGATTTCCATCGGCTGCGCGGCTCGATCGAGACCGACGACATCAATACGTTGCAAGGCTAGGGGAGGGTTAAGGTGCAAGAGAGCGCAATGATGCTGAATACGACCGAACTGCTGGCTATCCCGCTGCTGCCGTTGCTGGCGGCGATCATCGTCGGCATATTCGGATGGGCCCTGAAAGAGAAACTGTCGCATTGCATCACCTCGGGCAGCGTGATTCTGGCCGCCCTGTTATCCGTCCATGTGTTTGTGCAGGTGCTGGGCGGTGCCAGTTTTTATGGCAACTTCTGGACATGGATGGTGTCGGATCAGTTTATCGTACCTGTCGGCATGATGATTGATCGTCTGACCGCTATAATGATGATTGTGGTGACGATTGTGTCGGCCTGCGTACATATCTACACCATCGGCTATATGCATGGCGATCCGGGCTATTCGCGCTTCTTCTCCTATATTTCGGGCTTTACATTTTCCATGCTGGTGCTGGTGATGGGTAATAATTTCTTCACGCTGTTTTTTGGCTGGGAAGCGGTGGGGCTGGTCTCCTACCTGTTGATCGGCTTCTGGTTTAAGCGAGAGAGCGCCATTTTTGCTTCGCTCAAGGCATTTGTAGTCAACCGAGTCGGCGATTTCGGTTTTCTCATCGGCGTGCTGGCTATCTGGTACTACTTCGGCAGTTTCGATTACAGAACGGTCTTTGATATGGTGCCTGCCTTTGTGGAGAAAGGCATGACGCTGAGCTTTATGGGTTGGCAGATGACTGCCATCACCTTTATCTGCCTCTCCTTGTTCGTCGGTGCCATGGGTAAATCCGGTCAGGTGCCACTGCACGTCTGGCTGCCCGATTCCATGGAAGGCCCGACGCCGATCTCCGCTCTGATCCATGCCGCCACGATGGTGACTGCCGGCGTATTCATGGTGGCGCGCTGTTCGCCCATGTTTGAATATTCCGATACGGCGCTCGCGGCGGTGACGCTGGTGGGCGCGATTACCGCCTGGATGTGCGCCACCATCGGTCTGGTGCAGAACGATATCAAACGCGTCATCGCCTACTCCACCTGTTCACAGTTGGGCTATATGTTTGTGGCCTGTGGCGTATCAGCCTATTCCATCGGTATTTTTCATCTGATGACGCACGCCTTCTTTAAATCTCTGCTGTTCCTGGCAGCAGGGTCGGTGATTCATGCCGTCATGGCCGATCAGGATCTGCGCCGCATGGGGCAGTTGAGAAAATATATGCCGGTGACCTATATCACCATGCTGATTGGAGCACTGGCGTTGTCCGGTGTGCCTCCCTTTGCCGGCTTCTGGTCGAAAGATCTGATTATTGAAGCGACTATGGTGCGTGACATGGGCTGGGTTGGCAACTTCGCCTCATTTGCAGTGCTGTCAGCCGTGTTTATGACGGCATTTTACACATTCCGTATGTTCTTTTTGACCTTCCATAATTCTGATCGCGTGCCGGCAACCACCAAGCCGCATGTACACGAGTCACCCAGGGTGATTACCATTCCGCTGATGATTCTGGCTTTTGGCGCACTGGCGGCCGGCGCATGGGGTGCGCTGGGGCTGGATATGGCCAATCCGGATGTCGCTGCAGGTTATTTCGGACACGCCCTGTTTGTGCTCGATGCACATAATCCGCTGATGATGATTGCCGAGGAGGGTGGTGGTGACGAAGCCTGGTATCACTTTATCTTCACCATGCCGTTCTGGTTGGCCATGGGTGGTATTGGTCTGGCCTATGCGATGTATTTCAAGGAAACTGCC
The DNA here is from genome assembly GCA_027019785.1 of Mariprofundus sp. Taxonomy (GTDB): domain Bacteria; phylum Pseudomonadota; class Zetaproteobacteria; order Mariprofundales; family Mariprofundaceae; genus Mariprofundus. Next base: position 11,519 of record JALUWF010000325.1, read on the forward strand.
ATGCCGGCTAAACTGGCGGAAGTTGCCAAACCATTGCACGCATTTCTGCTCAATAAATGGTATTGGGATGAGCTGTTTGAACGCACCCTGATGCTGCCAGCGCAGTGGATGGGTAACACTTTATGGCAGAAAATGGATCTGGCGGTGATTGATAAAGGGCTGATTCATGGCGGCATCGTCAATTCGATTCGGGTAGGCGCGGCGCGTATGCGTCAGCTACAAACCGGCATGGTTTATCACTACGCATTTGCGATGGTGATCGGTGTGTTCGGCTTGCTCTCCTATCTGTTGCTGAAGGCGTAAGGGGACGCGAATGGAATTGAATAATATCATGAACTTTCCGATTCTCAGCCTGAGCATCTTTCTGCCGACGCTTGGTGCGCTTGTTATCTGGCTGTTTGTGCGTGGTGATCGTGCCGTGCGCTGGGCCAGCCTGGCTGTTTCGATCGCAACATTCCTGGTGACGCTGCCATTGGCACTCAGCTTTGATACCAGCACGGCGCACATGCAGTTTGAAGAGTTCGCGCCATGGATACCCACCTTCAATGTGAATTATCAACTGGGCGTGGATGGTATTTCCATGCCGTTCGTGTTGCTGACCAGTCTGCTCACCATCATCTGTATCGTGTCGGCATGGGAGTGTATCCAGAGCCGCGTGAAAGAGTATATGATCGCCTTCCTGGTGCTGGAAACCACGCTGATCGGCGTGTTCTGTGCGCTCGATGCAATCCTGTTTTACTTCTTCTGGGAAGCGATGCTGATTCCGATGTATCTGATCATCGGCGTATGGGGCGGCAAGAATCGTGTGTATGCCACCCTGAAGTTCTTCCTCTATACACTGGCCGGTTCAGTGCTGATGCTGGTGGCTGTATTGGTTATGTATTTCAAGGCCGGGCATACCTTCAGTGTGCTGGCCTTTATGGATTATCCGTTTGATTTCACCTGGCAGTTCTGGTTGTGGATTGCCTTCTTTGTCGCCTTTGCTGTGAAGGTACCGATGTGGCCGGTTCACACCTGGCTACCTGATGCGCATACGGAAGCGCCAACGGCAGGTTCGGTGATTCTGGCAGGTATTCTGTTGAAGATGGGTGCTTATGGATTCCTACGCTTCTCGCTACCCATTCTGCCGGATGCGTCGCAGTATTTTGTGCCGTTTATGGTGGCGCTGAGCATGATCGCCATTATCTATATCTCGCTGGTGGCCATGATGCAGCGCGATATGAAACGGCTGATCGCCTATTCGTCGATTGCCCATATGGGGTTTGTGACGCTGGGTACGTTCATGTTTTCCACGCTGGCGCTGGAAGGCGCGGTATTTGGCATGATTTCGCACGGCTTTGTGGCCGGTGCGCTGTTCCTCTGCGTGGGCGTGATGTATGACCGTTTGCATACGCGTGAAATTGGTGATTATGGCGGCGTGGCCAATGTCATGCCGATTTTTGCCGCTGTGATGATGTTGTTTTGCATGGCCAATGTGGCATTGCCGGGCGCGTCGGCCTTTGTGGCCGAAGCGTTGGTGTTACTGGGTACGTTTAACGCCCATCCTGCTGCTCAGGCTGCCATGTCGGTTTCCACCAAGTGGGTGGCGATTGGCGCCGCAACCAGCGTAATTCTGTCGGCCTGTTACACTTTATGGATGTACAAGCGCGTGATACTGGGTGATCTGGTCAAGGATTCGGTAAAATCCATGCAGGATATGACAGTGCGCGAAATCAGCTATTTCGTGCCGCTGATTTTACTGGTGCTGTGGCTGGGTTTTTACCCTGTGCCGGTGCTCAATGTGATTCATGAATCGGTTACCCATCTGGTCGCTCAGGCGACCACCACGAAACTGGTGGCGGCGCATGCTCTGGCGCAGGCTGCTCCCATACTGGATGCGGTGCGCCCGTGATGATGGTTGTCATCATCTCACCCGGACAACAAGGAGAAGGATAATTCCATGGCCAATGTAGTATTCCCGTATCCCTTCCCCGAGCATCTGACTTCCTTGATGCCAGAGATATTCGTGGCAATCGCCGCTATGGCGCTGCTGTTGATCGATCTGTTTATTGCGCAGGATAAAAAGTCCATCACCGCCTGGCTGGCCATTACCGTATCGCTGATTGCAGCGCTGCTTAGTGTTAATGTGATGCAGTCGGAAGCGGTAACCGCTTTTTACGGCTTTTTCCTGCTCGATCACTTCGCAGTGCTGGCCAAGGTGCTGATCTGTCTGGGTACCGCGTTTGGAATGGTATTGTCCATTCAGTATATGAAAGATGAAGAGCATCTGGGCGAATATTATGTGCTGATGCTGTTTGCCACGCTGGGTATGATGCTGATGGCCTCGGCCAATAACTTCATCATCATGTATCTGGGTCTGGAATTGATGGCCTTGTGCATTTATGTGCTGGTGGGTTATCAGCGCAAGGTGCTGCGTTCGAGTGAAGCGTCATTGAAATATTTTATTCTGGGCGCGCTCTCCTCCGGCATGCTGCTCTATGGCGTCACCTTTTTGTACGGCGTCTCCGGTAGTTTTAATTTTGCCGGCATTGGTACAGGACTGGCCGCTGCGGGCGCGGATGCGCATACAGCGATTATGCTGGGTCTGGTATTTGTTATTGCCGGTCTTGCTTTCAAGGTCTCCATGGCGCCATTCCACATGTGGACGCCGGACGCCTACGAGGGCGCGCCAACACCGATCACGGCATTTATGTCGGTTGGCCCCAAGGTGGCGGGATTTGTCGTCTTTATCCGCATTCTGGCTGATGCATTGCCGAGTTTGCAGAACGAATACACCATGATCCTGACCGGCCTGGCCGTGCTGACCATGGCTGTGGGTAATCTGGCTGCCATCGCACAACGCAATATCAAACGTATGCTGGCCTATTCAACCATCGGTCATGTCGGCTTTATCATGCTGGGTCTGATTGCAGCCAATACCGATGGTTATGCCGCTATCATGGTCTATATGACCATATACATGTTCATGAATATGGGCGCATTCGCAATTATTATTCTGATGAATCGTGAAGGTATTCCGGGCGAGCTGATTGATGACTTCGCCGGCCTATCGAGAGTGAGACCCGTTTATGCCATGGCTATGGGGCTGCTGATGTTCTCGCTGGCCGGTATCCCGTTTTTGGGTGGCTTCTGGGCCAAATATGCAGTATTCATGGCGGCTATCGAAGCAGGCCACTTGTATCTAGTGCTCTACGCGCTGTTGTTCTCAGCAGTTGGTGCGTTTTATTATATTCGCATCGTCAAATACATCTATTTTGATGAAGAGCGCGTGGCCTTCAATTTTGAAGAGAGCAGTCCCATGCAGTTGACCGTGTTGGTGACAACGATTGCGATTGTCGTGCTGGGTATTTTCCCCGGCCCGTTAATGGATATTTGCAAACAGGCATTGGCCGGGTTGCTGTAAGCAGGCTATAAGTAAACTGAAAGCAGGGATATTGATGCAGCACATTAGCAATATTGACACAGTAAAAGCTGCACATCCAATGGCTGCTGAAACAATTACAAAGCAGGATTGGCTGGCGGGCTGGAAAAACCGGCGTCAAAAAGTGGTTGAAAAGTCAGGCGCATGCCGCTATAATGCGCCTGGATTGCATCAGGGGGCGGTTCGAGGATTCAAAGTTCGATGCTCTGAGGGGTTCATGAAGCAGGAGGGTTTGGTTGCAGTAGGCGGAAGCGTTCGACTGCAACTGTGGTCAGGAATTACTGGCATTCTTCTTCTGGTACTGTTCGGTCAAGCTGCCTATGCGTTCGCCTATGGATATGGCGTGTTATTAATGGTAGTCAACGGTATTTGGCTGGCAGCCAGGCTCGGCAAGGTACGGGGTCTTGACGTAAAGTCGGGGCAAAGTTCACTGTTCGCCGGAGCTGCCATAAGGTTTGTCGCGTTGATTGCAGGATTGTTTTTGGCACATTTTCTGGGGCTTCATCTGTTGGTTGTTGCTGCCGGTATGTTTGTTGCTCAAATGGCGCTGTTCGTGTTCGCGCTGGTTGATAGCGGAGAGGCGGCGTGAGCTGTGCCTACCGGGATAGTAAAACGTGGTTCCCCTGGTGGAAATCGGGAATAAAAGGAGAGGGTGTTGGCAGAACAGGGTCATGAAGGCGGCATCGCAGGTCATCTGCATTACTGGACGTTTAAAATTGATGAGTCCAATCCGTTCATGCAAATCCATCTGGATACCATGCTGATTTCGATAGTTGTGGCTGGTGCCATGCTTGCATTTGCGCTGTGGTTAAAGGGTAAACTTGTTGATGGTGCGCCATCCGGAGCACAAAACTTCATGGAGTCCGTTGTTGGCTTTGTAGAAGACACTGTGAGTGATAATTTCCCGGTTCATAATCCACTCATAGCTCCACTGGCATTTACTATATTTATCTTTATTGCTTTGGTTAATACTATCGATGTTCTACCGGTTTTTTTGATTGGTAATATTGCGCACCTGTTTGGTGTGCATCATTTCCGTCCAGTGCCAACCAATGATCTGAACCTGCCTGCAGCCATGGCGATTTCAGTATTTGTGTTGGTGTTGTATTATGAGTTTAAGCTTAAGCCTCTACATTTCTGCAAAGAGTTGCTATTCGAGCCGTTTACGAATTTGGTGCCCGTCTATCTAAAGCCATTTGTCATGCCGATCAATCTTATTTTGAAACTGGTAGAAGAAATCGCCAAGCCGCTCAGCCTGTCGTTTCGACTGTTTGGCAATATGTTTGCCGGCGAAGTCATCTTCTTGCTGATTTCATTCCTGCTGCTTAGCGGTGGCCCGGTCGGCATGATTTCCGGCTTCTTTGTCGGATTAGGCTGGTCAATATTCCACTTGTTTATCGGTCTGTTGCAGGCATTTATTTTCATGATTCTGACTGTGGTGTATTTATCTATTGCACACCAGCCAGTTGAACACTAATTATTTATAAAAAAAGGAGTATATAAATATGGATCCACACACTATCATCACAGCTGCATCGGCAATTTCAGTCGGTGTTATTCTTGCCGCTGCAGGTCTTGGCTCTGCTATCGGCTGGGGTTTGATCTGCTCTAAAACATTGGAAGGTATTTCTCGTCAGCCTGAAATGCGTCCGCAGTTGATGTTCAATATGTTCATCTTTGCAGGTCTGATGGAATCATTCCCTTTTATCATCATGGCATTCGCTCTGTGGTTCCTGTTCGCTAACCCGTTCCTGGGCTAATATCACAAAAACGAACAGTAAACGAACTATTGAGGAGGTCGTATGAGTATTGACCTGACATTTATTGGTCAGATTATTGTTTTCCTGGCGCTGGTGTATCTGATGAAGAAACACCTGTTTGGTCCTATGTCCGAACTGATGGAAGCTCGATCCAAAAAAATTGCTGAAGGGCTGGCTGCTGCTGATGCTGGACTGGATGCAAAAGCCAGGGCTGAAGCCGAGATTGCAGAACAGTTGAAAGATGCGCGCAGCAAAGCTGCTGAAATTGTCGCTTCTGCCGAAAGGCGTGCTGCAGAGATTGGCGAAGAGGCGGTCAACAGATCACGCACTGAGGCTGAAGGTATTGTTGATGCGGCTCGCGAAGAAGTGCATGCTGAACTGGGTCGCGCTCGTCAGGCGCTGCGTAATGAGGTGGCAGATATCGCCCTGATTGCAGCTGAACGCGTTATTGAATCAGAACTGGACGCCAAGCGTCATGCTGCCTTGATTGATGGCATCGTTAGCAGTGGATTTGGTCACGCATGAGCACATCACGGATTTCACGGCGTTATGCACAGGCTCTGTTTGAATTAAGCCGAGAGGGTGTTGTGCTACATGATGATCTCGCTGCTGTGGCCGCAGTGGTCGGTAACGAAGAGGTCACAGCGTTGCTGGACTCTCCGCAATATCCGGTACCGATAAAGCAACAGGTTGTTACCAAGGCTGCTGGCGGCAAGGTTTGCAGTGAGATTGATCGTCTTGTAGCGATGTTGGTTGCCCGCAACAAGGCTTGCCTGTTGCCTGAAATTGCAGCGCTGGTTGATGAGTTAATTCATCAGTCTGAAAGTGAACTGGATGCAGATGTGACAGTTGCAACTGCGATGAGTCATGCTGTCCAGGCCAAACTATCTAAAGCGCTGGCTGCTTCTACCGGCCAGACGGTTCGATTATCTGTAAATCAAGACAAGTCAATCCTGGGTGGCATGGTGGTTCGCATTGGTGACAGAAAAATAGATTATTCGTTGCGTACGAAGCTGGCCGGCCTGCGCCGCGCTCTGACATCATAAGCAACAGACTAGAGTATTAGAGGAAATAAAACATGAAGCTCGATACCGCTGAAATTAGTTCAATTATCAAAGAGCAGATCAAAGGCTTTGAAGCCAGTGCTGCAGATGCCAATGTTGGCCGAATTATATCTGTCGGTGATGGTGTTGCCAGCGTACACGGTCTGTCCAGTGCCATGTCAGGTGAGATGCTGGAATTCACGCATGGCATTTTGGGCATGGTGTTGAATCTGGAAGAGGATAGCGTCGGCGCGGTCATCTTCGGTGAGTGTACTGAATTGTCTGAAGGCGATGAAGTCAAATGCACAGGCAAGATTTTTGAAGTGCCGGTTGGCCCTGAACTGAAAGGTCGCGTGGTTAATTCACTGGGGCAGCCGATTGATGGCAAAGGTCCGATCAATGCAACTACGACTGATGCGGTGGAGAAAATTGCACCGGGTGTGATTGAGCGTAAATCGGTTGATCAACCGCTGCAGACAGGTATCAAGTCGATTGATTCGATGGTACCCGTCGGACGCGGCCAGCGCGAGCTGATTATCGGCGACCGCCAGACCGGTAAGACCGCCATTGCTATTGATACGATCATTAATCAGAAGGATACTGGGGTTACCTGCATCTACGTTGCAGTGGGCCAGAAAGCATCCACGGTGGCCAATGTGGTGCGCACGCTGAAAGAACATGGCGCGCTTGATAATACGATTATCGTTGCAGCTTCAGCCTCCGAGGCTGCTGCGCTGCAGTATATTGCGCCGTACGCCGGCTGCACCATGGGCGAATATTTTCGTGACCGTGGTGAAGATGCGCTGATTATTTATGATGACCTGACCAAACAGGCGTGGGCCTATCGTCAGGTTTCCCTGATTCTGCGTCGCCCTCCGGGCCGTGAAGCATATCCGGGCGATGTGTTCTATCTACATTCCCGTCTGCTTGAACGTGCATCACGTGTTGATGCATCCTATGTCGAGAAATTCACCAATGGTGAAGTGACCGGCAAAACAGGTTCACTGACTGCCCTGCCGATTATTGAAACGCAGGAAGGCGATGTGTCTGCATTCGTGCCGACCAACGTGATCTCCATTACTGATGGCCAGATTTTTCTTGAGACCAGTCTGTTCAATGCCGGTCAACGCCCGGCCATCAATGCGGGTCTGTCCGTATCCCGAGTGGGTGGAGCGGCGCAGACCAAAGCGATGAAGAAAGTTGGCGGCGGTTTGCGTCTGGATCTGGCCCAATATCGCGAACTGGCTGCATTTGCTCAGTTTGCATCCGATCTGGATGCCGCTACTCGTCAGCAGATTGAGCGAGGCAAGCGTGGTATGGAAATCCTCAAACAGGATGAGAATAGTCCACAGTCTGTGGCAGAAATGACGGCAGTGCTGTACGCTCTGAATAACGGTGATCTCGATGATATTGACGTGGACAAGGTTGTAGCGTTTGAAAAAGCATATCTGGCGTATCTGAAGTCAGACCACAGCGCATTGATGGATGGTCTGAATACCAGTCCAGCCTTGAATGAACAGGTTGAAGAAGGCTTTAAAACTGCCATTGCGGGCTTTAAGTCCACTGGCACATACTAAGGCTAGAGGAAATTAGATATGGCTTCAGCCAAGGAAATTCGCAGCCAGATCAAGGCGATCCAGAACACTGGTAAAATCACCAATGCCATGCAGATGGTGGCGGCAGCGAAAATGCGCAAGGCACAGGATAGCGTGCTGGCCGCTCGCGCCTATGCCGAAGGTATTCGCCGCGTGGTCGGCCATCTGATGAGCGCCCATCCTGAATACAAACACCCATTTCTGGTTGAACGTGAAACGGTTAAAAAAATTGGCGTGATTGTCGTCACTACGGACAAAGGGCTGTGTGGGGGCTTGAATACCAATGCTCTAAAGGTTGCGCTGGGTCTGATGAAAGAACAGGAAGCAGATATTGAGGTGTTCACCATAGGTCGACGTGCGGGCATGTTTATGCGCCGTGTCGGCGCTACAGTTGCCGGCGTGGCCGAAAACGTACCGGACAGTCCTGAAATGGCAGATGTTCTTGGTCTGATTACGCTGGTGATTGACAAGTATATTGCCGGCGAGGTGGATGCCGTTCATCTGGTCTATTCCGAATTCGTCAACACCATGACCCAGTCGCCAACGTCTATGCGACTGTTACCGTGTCCATTGCCGGAGCAGCAGAAGTCCGGTTATTGGGATTATTTGTATGAGCCGGAAGCAAAAGAAGTGCTTGAAGGCGTGTTGCGCCGTTACGTTGAATCTATTGTTTACCATTCACTACTGGAAAACAAGGCATGCGAACAGTCCGCTCGCATGGTGGCGATGAAAGCCGCAACAGATAATGCCAAAGATATCGTTAAGGATCTTAGTATTACCTACAATAAAGCTCGTCAGGCTGCGATTACGCAAGAACTGGCTGAGATTTGCGCGGGTGCTTCAGCCGGTTAGCGCACATGGTTGCATCTGCGCCTGATTCTTTTTGATCGTGCAGATAATGACGTAAGTGCTTTGTTTGTTATATGTTTAAGCAGTTTAGATTTTCATGAGAGGTCAGAAAATGAGTACAGGTACCATTGTTCAGGTGATCGGTCCGGTAGTGGATTTGCGTTTCAATGCTGGCGAATTACCAAAAATTTATAATGCGCTGGTCATGCAGGACCCCAAGTTGACGCTGGAAGTACAACAGCATCTTGGAGACAACTGTGTCCGCTCTATTGCACTGGGTACAACTGATGGGCTTAAACGCGGTATGCAGTTTGAAGACACGGGCGCAGCCATCAAGGTGCCGGTTGGTAAGGCTACGCTGGGCAGGATAATGAATGTGCTCGGCGAAGGAATCGACTTTGAGGGCGAGGAAGTAGATTCTGAAGATCGTTGGGAAATTCACCGTGCCGCTCCGAAGTTTGATGAACTGTCTCCAGCTGCCGAGATTCTCGAAACAGGCATCAAGGTGATTGATCTGATCGCGCCGATTGCCAAGGGCGGTAAAGTTGGCCTGTTCGGCGGCGCTGGCGTTGGCAAAACCGTCAACATGATGGAACTAATCAACAATATTGCCAAGGCGCATGGTGGATTTTCCGTATTCGCCGGAGTGGGGGAACGTACACGCGAAGGCAATGATTTCTATTATGAAATGAAAGAGTCCAACGTGCTGGATAAAGTCGCTCTGGTGTATGGCCAGATGAACGAACCTCCAGGAAACCGACTGCGCGTCGCGCTAACCGGGCTGACCATGGCTGAGTATTTCCGCGATGACGGCCTTGATGTGCTGATCTTTATTGATAATATATATCGTTACTCTCTGGCTGGCGTGGAAGTGTCAGCCCTGTTGGGTCGTATGCCATCCGCTGTGGGTTACCAGCCTAATCTGGCTGAAGAGATGGGTCGTTTGCAGGAGCGTATTGCTTCCACCAAGACCGGTTCCATTACGTCGGTTCAGGCTGTTTATGTGCCTGCCGATGATTTGACCGATCCGGCACCTGCTACCACCTTTGCGCATCTGGATTCTACCATTGTGTTGTCACGTCAGATTGCCGAGCTGGGTATCTATCCGGCGGTGGATCCGCTTGATTCTACTTCCCGTCAGCTTGATCCCAAGGTGATTGGCAACGAGCATTATGAAGTGGCGCAGGGCGTTAAGCAGACATTGCAGCGCTATAAAGAGTTGCAGGACATTATTGCTATTCTGGGCATGGATGAGCTTTCTGATGAAGACAAGCAGATTGTGGCCCGGGCGCGCAAGGTTCAACGCTTCCTGTCGCAGCCGTTCCATGTGGCTGAGGTCTTTACCGGTTCTCCGGGCGTCTATGCCAAGAAGGAAGAGACGATCAAGGGATTTAAGGGCATTCTGGCCGGCGAATATGATCATCTGCCTGAACAGGCGTTCTACATGGTTGGCGATATAAGTGAAGCTGTTGCCAAGGCCGAAAAGATGGCGGCTAAAGGCTAATGACTGCTACGATGCAAGTATTGGTTGCCACAGTTGAACGTGAGGTTTATCGCGGCGAGGCCAGTTTTCTGGTCGCCCCCGGTGCTGCTGGCGAACTGGGTATTTTTCCCAAGCATACGCCATTGATCAGTTCACTGGCAGCTGGTGAACTGCGTATTACCAATGGCGATACTGTTGATGAAGTATTCGTTTCCGGCGGCTTTATGGAAGTTCAGCCGGACATGATTACCATCTTGTCCGATTCGGCTGAGCGGGCCGCTGATATTGATGAGGCGGCAGCTATGGAAGCGCAGCGCAGAGCCAAAGAAATACTCGATACCAAGCAGGGTGATGTGGATTATGCCCTGGCTGAGGCTGATCTTGCTATGACAACAGCGCGTCTAATGTGGTTGAAAAAGAAGAAGAAATCGTAATAACGCATGTGATGCGCTATGAAAAAAAGGGCCGCATTGCGGCCCTTTTTTGTTGCTTGTAATATTTGATGTTCAGGGTCGGTGCTGTTCAATAATCGCGCTGGCTGGTTTATCTGCTATAATGCACTGGATGTGCGGCTCAAGGTGAATGCTGCTTGCAGCAGAGAGGGTACTCTGGAGTATCTGTCGCGTATCTTTGTGGTGTTTGCACGACTGAAGTCGCGCCATCTTGGTTTTTGCGATGTGACGCCATAGCCTGAATCGTTATCATGAGGAGAGCAAAGCATGAGTAAACTTCATTATCCTGACCTGCAGGTATGCGTCTTGGCTGCGGGCAGAGGCAAACGGATGCGATCGAACCTGCCCAAGGTATTGCACAAGGTGCTGGGCAGGGCCATGATCGATCATATTTTGCACACGGTCGAATCCCTCAGGCCTAAGGGCATTGCCGTGGTGACCGGGCATGCGTCCGAGATGGTGCGTGAACATGTCGGTCAGCCGGTGAATCTGGACTGGGTGATTCAGGATAAACAGTTGGGCACCGGTCATGCCGTCAAACAGTGCGAGCAGGTGATTCGCGATGTGCGCGATGTGTTGATCGTATGCGGCGATACACCGCTGTTGCAAGCTGAGACATTGGCCAGACTGGTCGATGAACATCGGCAATGCGATTCGGATGTCACTGTGCTTACAGCACAACCTGATAATCCGTTCGGCTATGGGCGCATCGTTCGTGATGCTGATGGCCATGTCAGTAGTATTGTCGAAGAGAAGGACGCTAGCGATGATCAGCGTCAGATCACTGAAGTGAGCAGTGGTATCTATTGCGTGCGCTATGAGGTGTTGTTTGATCTGTTGCATGCTATTGGCAATCGAAACGCTCAGAGTGAATATTATCTGCCGGATATTGTGCCGCTGGCACTTGCTGCCGGTCAGTCTGTTGAAGCGGCACTGATGGATGATTCTGACGAAATGCTGGGCGTGAATGACCGTGTGCACCTGGCCCATGTCGAGGATTTGATGCAGAAACGTATCATTGAGGAGTGGCAGCGACGCGGTGTCACGGTAGAGAAGCCGGATACGGTGCGCATTGAGGCCAGCGTCAAAATCGGCATTGATACGGTGATTCAGGCGGGTTGTTACCTGATCGGTGCTACTCAGGTGGGCGATGAGTGCCGTATCGGCCCCAATGCCGTACTGGTGGATGCATGGCTGGATGACCGGGTGAATGTCTACGCCTTTAGTCATATTCATGGCGCTGCTGTGGGTTCTGATACGCTGGTGGGCCCGTATGCACGTTTGCGTCCCGAAGCACGTTTGGATGAACATGTCCATGTCGGTAATTTTGTCGAGATCAAAAAATCCGTGGTGGGCGAGGGTAGCAAAGTCAATCACCTCACCTATATTGGTGATACCAATATAGGTGTTGGATGCAATATCGGCGCCGGCACCATTACCTGCAATTATGATGGCGCCAACAAATTCCTTACCGAGATTGGCGATAACGTATTTATTGGTTCCGATACCCAGTTGGTGGCGCCTGTTCGTGTTGGTGATGGCGCGACCATAGGCGCCGGTAGCACGATCACGCGTGATGTGGATGCGGGTGGCCTGACTCTGACTGAACGCAATGCGCAACAGCATGTTACTAACTGGAAGAGACCTGTGAAGGTTAAACGCTGATGTGCGGTATCGTAGGAGCCATTGCACATAGAGACGTGATTCCTCTGCTGCTTACGGGGCTGCAGCGACTTGAATATCGGGGCTACGATTCCGCCGGTGTTGCTGTCAGGAGTGCCGACGGCGCATTGAGACGATTCCGGTCGCTGGGTAAGGTCGCGGCGCTCAAGGGACTGGTCGAACAGTCCGATGTGACTGGTGAACTGGGTATCGCCCATACCCGCTGGGCGACACATGGTGTGCCTGCCGAACGCAATGCACATCCCCATGTCAGCGGTGTGCGCGTGGCGGTAGTACACAATGGTATCATTGAGAACCACGTTGCCTTGCGCGATCAGTTGATTGCCAAAGGTTATGTGTTTACATCCGAAACGGATACCGAAGTCATTGCACACTTGATGGCCGATAAACTGGAATCCGGCGTGGATCTGTTGACGGCTGTGGTGGAAGCAGCCGCTGAACTGGATGGTGCCTACGCGTTGGCGGCGGCCAGTCCGGAAGACGCGAATCGGATTATTGTGACCCGGGCGGGCAGTCCGCTGGTCATCGGGATCGGCGAGGGTGAGAATTTCATTGCATCGGATGTGACTGCGCTATTATCGGAAACCAGCCGGTTTGTTTTTCTGGAGGAAGGCGATGTCGCTGAAGTTCGACGTGACGGCATCACGATATTTGATGCGCAGGGAGCCACGGTGGAACGCCCGCTTAAGGTCTCCCGACTGGCTGGAGGCAGTATCGAAAAGGGGCCATACGCTCATTATATGCTCAAGGAGATCTATGAGCAGCCGGGTGTGATTGCCGAAACGCTGGAAGGGCGAATCCATCATGGTCGCCTGCTAGAAGCCAGTTTTGGACACGAAACATCCGCATTGCTGGATCGTACCCGGCATGTACAGATTATCGCCTGCGGCACCAGTTATCATGCTGGCCTGGTGGCGCGTTACTGGCTGGAAGAGATTGGCATTCCCTGCAGTGTCGAAGTGGCCAGTGAATATAGATATCGCCGTGTTGTAGTGCCCGAAGGTTCACTGCTGTTGACTATTTCACAATCGGGCGAAACAGCGGATACGCTGGCGGCCCTGCGAGGCAGCAAGGGATATATTGGCAGTTTAACCGTCTGTAATGTTCCAGAGAGTTCGTTGGTGCGCGAATCCGATGTCTGTTTTATGACCCGTGCAGGCACCGAGATCGGTGTGGCATCGACCAAGGCGTTTACCACGCAACTGGTGGCGCTGCGACTGTTGATGATCGCCCTGGCTCGCCGCAAGGGGCTGACGGTTGCACAGGAAGCGGCGATGGTGAATGAGTTGCATGGCCTGCCGCGTCAGGTGGAGGTGGTGCTCAATCTGGATGATGCTATTCAAATCATGGCTGAGCATTTTTCAGACAAGCAGAACGCCCTGTTTCTCGGTCGCGGCCCGTTCTATCCGGTGGCCATGGAAGGGGCGCTGAAACTAAAGGAGATATCCTATATTCACGCCGAGGCTTATCCGGCCGGCGAATTGAAACACGGCCCGCTGGCACTGGTGGACGAGAGCATGCCGGTGGTTTGCGCTCTGCCCGATGACCCACTGCTGGAAAAAGTGCTATCCAACCTACAGGAAGTCCGAGCTCGCGGCGGCGAACTGTTTCTGTTCTCCGACCAGAAAATCAAGATCCAGCTGGATCGTTTCCAGAGCTTGACCCTGTCTGACATTTTTCCCGGCACAGCGCCGATTGTTTACAGTATTCCGATGCAATTGCTGGCCTATCATGTTGCTGTCATCAAGGGCACCGATGTCGATCAACCGCGCAACCTGGCAAAATCCGTGACGGTAGAATAAATCCAAAGCTACGTTGAACCTTTGAAGGTTGAAAATAGCGGGATGATAGAAAAGGAGCGTAGTATGGCGAACCCCAGATCAATGGCGTGGTTCAGTGGCTTGGTTTATGGATCAATTTTCGCTGTAGTGGGATATTTTATAGTAGCCCACCTTGCCATGGCACCTTACCACCTGGGCCAAGCCAGTAAATCATGGCCCACAGTTCAAGGCAAAGTCATTCATTCCGCAATGGCGAGCAGCACGTCATCCCAAGGAAAAACCACATATTCTGCGGATATTCAATTTACCTACCGGGTGGATAGCCGAGATTATAAATCGAGCCAGATAGGTGTCGAGCCGGGTCCGGGCGCGTCGTCCAGTTCCGATCCCTCTGACGCCTCCGAAACTGTGGCTCGCTATCCCGTGGGGAAGAATGTTACCGTTTATTACAAATCGTCCAAACCCATTCTGGGCGTATTGCAGCCCGGTGTATCGAACATGACGTGGTGGCTATTAGGCGCCGGCGGCTTCTTTATATTCATCGGTGCATGCTTTGTGCTGACGGGCATTACCCGTACGTTTTTTGGTGTTGGAATGTTAGGTATGCTGACGTTTGCATGGCTAAGAAAAAATAATTGAGTGTGCGGCCAGCACCTGGCCTGGATAGGCTGTCGCATCAGGGTAATCGCATTAAACAGACTTGGGCGTTATTTTTCCGAGCGGTGAAAGTTGAGTTTTTTATCTTTAGTGTCGTTATGGAACACCAGTTGCAATGCATGACTATCTTTGCTGAGTGCAACATCGACGGGGCCATTCCAGCGGTCGCCGACGCCAAAACCGATATTGCCATTTTTGAAGGCTTCGAGTGACGACACCAGGCGCAATGGCGGGTGCTCATCGGGCATCGTGAGTTTGACAGATTCATCGGCATAAAAGCGGACGGTAGTCTGGCCATCATTCTGTTGCCATATACCTTTCAATTGACTTATTTTACTGGCAGAAACTGGCTGGCTTGAATCCATACATGCGCTTAATATGAGTAGCAGAACCAAGGCTGTTATGCGGCTGATCAGGGGTGATAATTTCATGTTGTCAGACTCGTTTCTGCTTGTATTTTCGGAACGTGTTTTCAATGTATAAAAAGCAGCGGAATGTGTGCCGATATATGAATAGTCCGGCTTCACAACTCTCCGGTGGCCGTGACTCTAAAGGGTGCATTGTTGATGACAAGCCCCTGCTCTATAAAAACCTTGCCCTTGATGCTTGACTTCTCATAATGCGGCCATGTCCAGTCAATCTACCTCCAATCAAAAATCCCCGGTAAAAAGCGGCGAGCGCGTTATCTTTATTGTGACGACCATTTTTATAATCCTTGCAGTTATCGCCTTTGGCGGTATGGAATATGTCCGGCACCATTCCGCCAAGCCCATGTTCTCCATTACGACAAACTATCAGTTCAGTCCTGAGGCCAAGCGAGGCATGGATCTGTTTTTTCGCAAGGGCAGTTGTACAGATTGCCATCGCGCCCTGAACAGCGGCACCAATATGGGGCCTGGCACCGATCTGGACGGCGAAGGAACCAAGCGCGGCATGGCGTGGATCTATAATTTCCTGCGCAGGCCGGAGCAGACATACAACGGCCAAACGCTGGATCACGGTCCGGGCAAGGCAGCGGCTTTTGTATCTGACTGGAAGGCAAAGGATTTGCACGCTATTGCCGCCTTTCTTACTGCCTTACAGGCCAAAAGTGGCTCCAGTGTATCTCCGGTTCCGCCCTCCGAGCGATCCCCTTTTGTTGATTCGATGGTCAAAAAGTTTGCACCGGAAAGCTGGAAAACGGGAAAATATAAAGATATGAGAGATGACTCACGCGTGTCCAGGAAATCAGACCAACCGCAGGAGAAGCAATAATGAGTGGTCCAGCATGGGAGACTGACAAGGAGTTTATTCGCTACACGCTATGGTTTGTGTTCGCTTGCGTTATCTACAGTTTGATTGGATTCTCATGGGGTGCACTGATGGGCGGCATCGCCGATTTTCGTCACTTTGTGGATCAACGTATGTTCGGCAAGCTGATTGTACGCGCCCACACCCATATTAATCTGCTGGGCTGGGTTGAGATGGCTATTTTTGCTGCGATCTATTATATCATTCCACGGCTGGTTCAGCGTCCGATTTACAGTGTAAAGCTGGTAAAAATTCATTTCTGGACGCACAACCTCGGCCTGATCGGTATGGTGGTGTTTTTTACCATGGCGGGCGTGATCGGCGGCAATGCCAGCATGCATATTCCCCCCAATGAAGTGGAGGCGATGGTGCATCCGTGGCTGGCTCTGGTGGGCATTTTTGGCAGTATTGTGCTGCTGGCCAACTGTATCTGGGCCTACAATATTTTCCGTACGGTGCGGGGCTGGAATTGAAAGCCTTGCAACGGCAATTCGTTTTAACGTGCAGTATCTTCATCGGGGTCTTTTTACTGGCCGGATGTGATCAGTTTATGATGGGCAGTGGCACTATCCACCGTGGTCAAAAAGCGCCCGCTGTGCATACCAAGAAACTGGCCGATGTGGATGGTGATATGGGCAAGATCACCAGTTATCATTTTCCTATTCCGGGCATGTATCGTTATTCCGAAGATGAAGCGCTCAAGCTCAAGAAGCCGGTCGTGCTCGAGTTTGCTACGCCGGCACACTGCACACAGTGCGACAAGCAACTACAACTGCTCAAGATGCTTATGCGCAAGTATGGTGACAAAATTGTTGTTGTACATTTTGATGAATATTATAATCCTGAAGCATACCGCGCCTTCAAGGTGCGCGGAGAGCCGTGGACAGTATTGCTGGATCGTTGGGGCACTGTGCGCCGCCTATACCCAGGCCGCACCCTGCGTGGAGAGCTTGATCCCGAGTTGGAGCAACTGGTGGCAGAAAAAACACCACCGGTCAAACCAGCTGTTGACGGCAAGGGTACAGGGCAATAATTTTGGCCAGACCTGTTGAAAAAGTTATTTTGCAACCGGACAAGCGCGGCGTCGTCTGGGATCTGGTGCTATATATTCCTACGGTCAGCATACTGGCATTTTACGGTCTGACGCTCTGGTATGGTGAAAAATACATGCCGGTGGCCTATCTGTTGTGGTTTATGGCCTGTTTTTTCACGATTGCCGGGGCCAAGCGAATTATGGGGCGTCTGTTGCTGTTGGCGCAGACGCCGGTAGCAATCGCCGTGGATAAAAAACGCAAGGCGAGCATCTACCTAAAAAACAATAAAACCATTTCGCTGATGAGTGACTTGCGATATTTCAAGGATCACGCTGGAAAGAGTTTTGGTCTGACAGGGCAGGATGCTTCAGGAAAGCAGTGGCAGTTCGTGTTTCATAAAGGGCAATTCGCATCAGAATCCGATTTTTCGCAGTTAGTCAGGGTACTGGAAGCGTTTGGTCGCTAGTTCCTTGCGGATATTATTTTGCATAAAATGCAGAAGTTTTTACCACAGAGGACGCAGAGTTTCACAGAGTAAAAACAAATCAGACGGAAGTATGTTGACTTTACTTCTTATCTGCGTTCATCTGTGTTTATCTGTGGTTCCGGACTGTAGTATGTAAGTGGAGGTACGTATGTTTATTACCATGAACCGTATTCCGGTTAATCCTGAATTCAGTGAGGCGTTTGAAGAGCGATTTGCGAGCCGTGCCGGGTTGGTAGATCACGCACCAGGCTTTGTTCGCAACCTGGTGATGCGACCGGAAAAAAATAGCAGTGACCGTTATATTGTCATGACACTGTGGGAATCTGAAGCAGATTTTGTCGCATGGACGAAAACCGATGATTTTAAAAAAGCCCACTCCGGTGTCCATCAGGCCCCCGAAGGGATGTATCTCGGCCCAGGTAAAATTGAGGTGTACGAGACGGTGCTGGACTCTCTGACAGAGTAGGTCAAAAAGGTTCTTAAACAGGTTCGACATTGTTGATAAAATAACCATATTGGCACTGATATCAATTGATTGACATCAAGCGGGCCGGTGGCTAGAGTCTAGGCCGTTTTGGAGATGTGATAAACAGTTCAATAAGGAGGGTTTAAAAATGAGAGAGATGATGCCAATAGTTTTTCTGGCGCTGTTCGCTGCAGCTGCGATTGTTCCGCTGATGGTTTTTAGCATGTAA
Source organism: Mariprofundus sp. (assembly GCA_027019785.1). Classification (GTDB taxonomy): domain Bacteria; phylum Pseudomonadota; class Zetaproteobacteria; order Mariprofundales; family Mariprofundaceae; genus Mariprofundus. Next base: position 29,749 of record JALUWF010000325.1, read on the forward strand.
GAATGCAACTTGATCGGCTGCTAAGCAGATAACAGGTACAGTGTTTATCAATATACTTGATTCCTGTTTAGCACCGGCTCGATTGGCAACAATATAGCAAGAAAAAAGCAAGAAAAATTTTAATGAGAATGTAATATGTCAAATAAAAAAAGACCTGAGCGGGTCTTTTTTTATTTACGATGAAGAATATCCCATGTCATCCAGCCGATCACCACCGCACCAATGCCGACGGTAGATGCAATGGCCAGGCGTTCTGTGAACCCTGAAACCAGCCCGCCGACGAACATGTGTACCGTATAGCCCAGGATAAATAGTGATGCGGTAGCGCCAATGGTGTAAGCAATAAATTTTCGCATAGGTGTATCATGCGGATGAAGCCGGGAGCAGTCAACCGCCTGTAAATTCCAGGTCAGTAAAATCTCTTCCAGATGGCACTGATGAGCTCCTTACGGAAAATAAATCTGTGTACTCTATGGGTCAAGATTTTCCTGATTGTTTCCGGCCATAAAGGGTTGGGAAAATTTTAAAATGAAAGAAGGTGCAGCTATAGCAGCGCATTGTTGCAGGGTTTGCGCGACTGAAGTATTGGCGCACGTTAACATTAAGGAATAGTGAAGTGATAGTGAAGTAATGCTTTAGAAAGCATTTGACATGGCTTCATGCAGGGTAGTAGCGTGCGGCTGTTGCTTGATATAAACTGGCACCAGAAGGAGGGAATATGAACAAAACGCAATTGTTATCATTTACAGTAGGAATGATCACAGGCGCTGGCAATGGTTCGGTGTTTGTGGTGTGTATGAACGATTTTATGGGGCGTGGCCCATACAGTACGGCTGGGATGTGGGGCTTTGACGCTTACAATCCGGCTACATTTGCAGGCTTTCAGAATTTTGTAATGCTGCTGTTCGGTGTTGCATTCTGGGTGATTATGATGCTTGGCTTGAAAGGCGCGGCAGATGCCGAAGGCCAGCCGGTCATTGGTCATGATTTCGAAGCAGTTCACGATGCGACAGGGAGGTAAGAGATGGCACTAGTAGCTGGGTTAATGGGAATATTACTTGCTTTTGCATCCATGTGGGTGGGCTGGTATATCATGGCACAATATCCTGCATTAAGAGATAAGAATATGGCGGAGTATGAGCGCCGCCAGGTTGAAGTCAGAAAGATTCTGGCGGGCGGAAAATGAATTTGATCTTTGTAGAAACAAATCAAAGTAAGGAGGAAGGATACTACAATGGGTGCATTTAAATATTTATTTGGCAAAGAGGAGGAGATTCCGCAGGGAACTGCGGCCATCCTCTTTGGTTTTGGTTCCATCGTGTGGTTTATTATCGGCACGGGATTGGGATCTTTCAACGCGGCCAAGCTGGCGTTTCCCGATTTTGTGACGGGTAACTACGCCTTTGCATTTGGTCATATGCGTCAGGTACACGTGATGACAGTGATCTTCGGCTGGATCTGGGGTGCGTTTTGCATGGCGTTCATGTATATCACGCCGGCGCTTGGTAATACCAAGCTGTGGAGTGAGAAACTGGGCGTGTGGAATGTGCTAACCTGGAATGTTGGGTTGGCGCTGGGTCTCTCTACACTGTGGTGTGGTATGACATCCGGTCGCGAGTATTCAGATTTTATCTGGCCGATTGATCTGTGGATAGCATTTTTGATTGTGCTTCCGACCGGTATTAATGTCTGGATGACGATTATCAATCGTCGTACGCAGGGCATCTATACAACCAACTGGTTCTTTGCCGCTGCATCCTTTATGACAATTATCGTATTCCTGATTGGTAATCTGCCGGAGTTCTTTCATCTGACTGGTCTGAATGAGGCTTATATGACATGGTGGTTCGCCCATAATATTCTGGGCCTGCTGATCACGCCGGTGGCAGCTGCAATCAGTTATTACATTATTCCGAAGATTACTGGTAACCCGCTCTATTCTCACCGCGTGGGTCATCTGCACTTCTGGTCTCTGGTGGTATTCTACTCCACACCTGCAGCGCATCATCTAATGGGTTCGCCACTGCCGGAATGGCTGAAGTCATTCGCGTCAGTGGAAGGTGTGTTGATTTTGATTCCGGCTATGGCCTTTGTGTGTAACATCACACTAACCATGCAGGGGCGCTGGCGCATGTTTGTTGAGAACATTGAGATTCGTTATGCGGCGACATCCAGCTTGCTGGCTATTCCGCTGAACATGCAGGGCGGCTTCCAGCAGACCCGTGCTATTAACTGGTACGTGCATGGCACCGGCTGGATTGTGGCGCATGATCACCTGGCGCTGCTGGGCTTCTCTACCTTTGCTGAGGTTTCCGCTGTGGTGTATGGCATGCAGACGCTGATGAAACGCAAACTGTGGTCCTATTCGCTGCAAAACTTCCACTACTGGATGCTGCTTGTTGGCTTCGGTATCTACTGGACGACCATGACTATTGCCGGTCTGATTCAAGGTGCAGGCAAGGTGTTCGAGGTGCCTTATATTGACGTGGTCATTGCAGAACACCCTTATATGATCGGACGCTGGTTTGGTGGTACGATGGTGTTCATCGGCAACATCGTATGGTTGTATAATATGTATATGACAGCCAAGTCTGGAGCCGAGGTTCCGGAAGGCTTGCTGCCGCAAGAGATTGCTTACGATCGTTGATTATTGATAAGCGGAGGCTGAATCCGTTCAGCCTCCGCCCTTCAACGGTTCATGTGCAGGTTTCACGGTATTATTACCAGATTAATGCAATAAAGAATTGATGTAATAAAGAAATGATGCAATAAAATAGCAGAAAGGGAGGAGTTACAGTGGCATTTAGAGAATATAAGATGGGTGGGATGTTCTTCGGGTTTGCATTGGGTTTTTCAATGTTGATTACGATCTTCTTTCCAACAATCTACATTACAAACCATGGTGCACCGAATGATTATGGCCTGGATAAGACCATGACCTACGGTCATAATAACGGTTTTACGTATAGTGATCCGTTTCTGAAACAGTGGCATAAGCCGATTAAGGCTGTGCTGAGCAAAGATCCAGTCACAGGCCAGGCGTTTGCCAAACCGATGACAGTCTATGTGTACAGGGCAGGTGACCCATTCCCTAGTACAATCACGCATCCGCGTGTGCTGGCTGGTGAAGGTGTGATCGCTTTGAGTAAGTCAAAAGGCAAAATCGAAGCGGCTGACGATTCCAAAGGTGCCGTGTTTACATTAGCCAATGGTGCTTATAAGGGCAAAGAGCTCTCATATATTGTCGACCTGACCGCTACACGTAACTGGACACCTACCCAGGTGCTGGCTGCAGTGCCTGTAGCACAGCAGTCCCATGCTTCACAGGGCCGTACGCTGTATATGCGTGAGGGCTGCTGGTGGTGTCACACATTGCTGCCTGAAGAGACTCAGGACTGGGAGACATTTGGTCGTCCCCCACTGGTTGGCGATTTGAATGGTCAGTCGCCGACGACATTTGGTTCCGACCGCAAGGCCCCGGATCTGCTGCATGTGGGTAGCCGTAACTCTTCGCGTGAATGGATTACTATGCATCTGTTTAATCCGCGTTTGGTACAGCCGCACTCCATCATGCCTCGCTTTGATTATTTGTGGGGCGACAAGGATGCCAACGGTAAAACTATCAACTATACCAAGTGGCGTAAGGATTATCTGGAATATGCTGCCGGCAAAACGATTTACCCGCCTGAGGTTCCAACCCCGGCCAAGAGCAGTGAAGCATCGCATCTGATCGAATACCTGCTCGATCTGAAATAAGGGAGGACAAATAAAATGGGATTGAGACTGGATCGACCACTATACTCGCTCACCACGCATGACGAGAACCTGTCAGCTCAGCATATCTGGGAATATGAAAGCCTGGGTGGCATTAAAGAGAACAATAACCCGGTGCCGGCACCAATTGCCGTGTTGCTGGTGCTTATTGTAACTACTGCCTTCATGCTGACATTTCCGCTTTGGGGGCAACGGCCTACTGCGGCCATTTATTCAGATTATGTTGATCTGCTGAAGTCGCCCGAAGTACAACAGGTGCTGGACAACAAGGATCTGACGCCCTATCAGTCGGACGCACAAGCCATGAAGCTGATTGAAGATCGCCTGAGCCATTTTCCATCGCCGTATGCATTTCAGCGTAAACAGCATATTATGACAATGGATCACCTGCGCTACCTGGCACCGAAGATCACTAAACTACGTGAATCAGGTGCTGATATGGAGCAGTATTCTATCATTGGGCCTAATATTGTGCGGCAGAACTTCTTCCGACTGGTTGATGGAAAAATCGTGGCCAAACAACCATGGTGGGATGCTGGCTATACCATTGATATCTTCTATGTGATCTATTTCTTTGCTGTTGTGTTCTGCCTGATTAAGGGGCTGCCGCCAACATCATGGGAACCGGATCACACCAAAGCACATTGATCTGAAATTGAATAGAACAACTATAAAATATACAAGGAGAATTATATGATTGATTTGGATATGCCGACTGCAGCTGGATTTGGTGTGATTTGTATTGCCTTCTTTGCACCCTATTTTTATGCATTTTTTCTTGATAAATGGAAAAAGGACACACCTGATCCAAGACGTCGTACATTTTAATAACGTCCTGGTTGCCAGTATCTGATATTGGTGGTGGTTCATTTTAAATAAAAAAACGCGGCATCATTCTGATGTCGCGTTTTTTTATGCTTTCAGGTGACAAACGTATCATGCAATGTGGTGTGGAACCCATGTGTAGCTGTACAACAATTAAATTGGTGGTGATCCACTTTGTTGGATTAAATCAAAATACTGAACAGAAAAAGATATTTTCGTGCGGCCGAGCAAGGTCGTTTATTTTGGTGGGTGAGATTCCCGCTCTGGTAAGGATTAGCCATCTACCAGGAAGTGAACCTTGGGTCGGCGGAAGAGATTTCAAAGATTAAGCACAGGGGGAACGAGTCAATAGGCCGTAAGCGTAAGCTGAAGTGATTGAGCCTCGAAATATTTAAGATAGGAGAGGGCGACGGACTGGAAATTTCGGAAGCCAAGTAGTGAGTCAAGGCGCGACTGAAGTCGCACTTCGTACGCTCGTAGCGTACTACAATCAGCATGGTGCAAGTCCATGTCGGGGTATGCTATAGACCCCGTAGCCGAAAGAAACTGCGTCATCGTGAGG
>JALUWF010000326.1 GCA_027019785.1 Mariprofundus sp.
CCGGCCAGCATATTATTCATGATCGGCTACATTAGTCAACGGAAATGCAATACAGCTTTGCAACGCTATGCACCCTCGCGCACCTTTACCAGCTCAACCCACCTCCTGTTTGATATTCTGTAACACGCGTTTCGAAGAAGTTTTTTTCCTTGCGCATATTGGCTTGCTCATCCAGCCACGGCAGGGCATTTTCCGCTCCTGCGAATGGTTCCGTACAACCCAACTGTTTGGCGCGCCGGTTGGCGATAAAGCGGAACTGTGAGATATGATCGTCAGCCGAATAGCCGAGGATCGGTTCGGGCAACAGGTAACGGGCATAATCGGCTTCAGCCGCCTCGGCCTCGATCCACATCTGGCGCAGAGCCTGTTCATCAAGCGTAACCTGTTCCTCACGCATAATCTGACGCACTACCCGGATACCGAACCCAGCATGCATGACTTCATCGCGCATGATGTATTGCAATTGCTCAGCCGTGCCCTTCATCAGGCCGCGCCGCTGCAGCGAAAAGATCGGTGAGAAACCGTTGTAGAACCAGCTGCCCTCGAATACAGCAGCGAAAAACAGATAGGACATGACAAAATTGTTCAGCTCTGCCGGATCCTTCATGTCTACATCCGAGCGCAGTACCGATTGCATACGCCGGTTGGCGATATCGATCTTGTGATGAATCGCCGGAACCACGCGGTAGCGGTTGTAGATTTCTCCCTGATCCAGCCCGATCGACTCGATACAGTGCTGGTAGGTCCAGGTGTGCAGCGCCTCCTCATAGACCTGTCTGGCCTGATAAATCTGCAACTCCGGCGCGGTCATCTTCTCCATCACGGCCAGACCGATATTGCGCATGGCCAGAATATCGGAGGTGGTCAGGTAGGCCAGTACATTTTCATACATATGCTTTTCTTCTAGGGTCAGCTTGTGATGATAATCGTGCACATCCTGATTCATGTTGATATCCAGAGGTGTCCAGTGGTTCTTGTTGGCATTAAGGAAATACTGCCAGGCCCATGGGTAGCGGAACGGAGCCAGCTGATTGATATCTCCCATGCCGCCGATCACACGTTTATCTTCGGCTCGCACCGGATTCAAATTGGCTGTAGCTGTATCCACGCCGGGAAGCCGTGCCGTGTTATCGTCCATGCTGATGTCGGACTGCATCTCACGGGTGGGGCGAGGGT
>JALUWF010000327.1 GCA_027019785.1 Mariprofundus sp.
TTAGTCTTTCCTTTGTGCCTTCGTGTCTTTGTGGTTTAAGCTTGGATGGTTCCGGCTATGCCGGGTTAGGCTGCTGGAACAACTCCACGAGGCCACCGATGATAGCGAACGGACGCATTTAATCGTCCATGCATTCGAGACACTGGAAGAGCGTTATCCGCAACTATCCGATGTTGCCACCCAAAGTCAGCTTCGTGAAACTGAACTACGCTTACAAAAAGAAATCAAACAGATTGATGCCAACCTGCGCACAGAAATGAAACAGATTGATGCTAAAATCGTTCTTATGGAGAGCAAAATTGTTCAGGTAGAAGCTAATTTACGCACTGAAATAAAACAGATCGAGGTCAATCTACAAACAAGTATTGTAGCGCAAACACGCTGGATACTCGGTGGTCTGGCTGCGCTTGGAACACTGTTTAAGCTGCTATCCATTTTTTAATCAGAAAACGCGTTTGTTTTGACTTCCTTTGCGTTCTCTGCGGCTCTGCGAGATCATCGATTTTATTAGCGCGAAAGACCTTTTCACCACAGAAAAAACAGAAAAACCAAACAGAACAGAAGATAGGGTTTTGACTGATAGGGTTAACAGGTTAAGTGTTTATATACAAATCGCACAAGAAATTTAACCACAAAGAAAGGGGGCTAGTATCATATCCTCGCCTTATACTCTCCACCATTCCCAATAATTTCGAATCATCTTCCAAAAGCACTCGCAACTTTGTCCGTGTATTTCATGTATTCAGTGGTTAAAAAAGATGGTAATTTTACATACAGTGCTTGTAAGCTATTTGACAAGCCAGCATGCATTATTCACGCTACGAGCATGGTGTTAGAATCATAACATCCAGGAGACTTACCCGATGGGCGTAGCACTTAGATTGATGGAACAACTCAACGAAACCACCGACGATAGCGAGCGCACACGTTTGATTATTCACGCATTTGAAACGCTGGAAGAACGTTACCCTCAACTGTCCGATGTCGCCACCCAGAGTCATATCCGCGAATCCGAGTTACGTTTACAGAAAGAGATTAGGCAGATCGATGCCAAAATTGTTACAATCGAATCGAATCTGCGCACGGAAATAAAACAGATTGATGCCAAAATTGTTACAATAGAATCTAATCTACGCACGGAAATAAAACAACTTGATGCCAAAATTGTTACAATAGAATCTAATCTGCTCACGGAAATAAAACAGATTGATGCCAAAATCACTCTAGTTGAAGCAAACCTGCGCACTGAAATGAAACAAATCGAGGTCAACCTGCAACAAGCCATTGCTGCTCAAACACGCTGGATGCTCGGTGGCTTGGCTGCACTTGGAGCATTATTCAAATTATTATCCGTTTTATAAGCTGGCGCATGGATGAATGTCCATCAGTCGGAATCGGACGAGAAAGGGATCAAGAAAGAAGGGGCAGGACTTGCTTCGCGGATTTGATCTTTATGAGAAAAACCAGTCAAAACCATTTATCCACGAATGACACGAATGAACACGAATAAAAATCAAAGATGTTGTAAGGTTTTATTCGCGTGTATTAGCGTCCATTCGCGGTTCGCTTAAAGGTTTGTGTGTAAATCGGTGACAGTATATCCTTTTCCTGAAAAACAATGATCTTGCAAAGCCGCAGAAAGTAAATTGTGACCAAATGAAATCCTATGGTGCGCTTGCGCAAGAGAGACCCCCATGGGGGGAGTACGCAAAGAAGAAATTTGTTTTATAATGCATTTTCCTTATCTGTCCGATAGGATACATTCCACACGCATTTGCTCATGCGAGTGATCACGACATGACCGTTGGGATCATGATCTACAGGAGGCTTACACACGATGGGCGTAGCACTTAGGCTGATGGAACAACTCAACGAGACCACCGACGATAGCGAGCGCACACGCTTGATCATCCACGCATTTGAAACGCTGGAAGAACGTTACCCTCAACTGTCCGATGTCGCCACCCAGAGCCATATCCGCGAATCCGAGTTACGCCTACAGAAAGAGATTAAACAGATTGAAGCCAAAATCACTCAGATTGAATCCAAAATTACTCAGGTGGAAGCTAATCTACGGACTGAGATGAAACAGATAGAGGTCAACCTGCAACAAGCTATTGCGGCTCAAACCAGATGGATGCTCGGTGGCTTGGCTGCACTTGGGGCATTGTTCAAATTGCTATCAGTTTTATAACGGCTCAATAGAGAAGGAAGTGTCAAGAAAGAAAGGGTCGTTTCGCGCATTTCATCAGGGGTTGGTTTTTATGCTAAGCCAAGAGACCGTTCAGAGTGATTGTTTTCCCGCCATGATTTGCACACATGGTAGCCACGATCAAGCCCCATGATGGTAATAATACTTACCGCTTCACCATCGCCAAACATGACCCCAGTTCCACCATCAATAAGCGTCATTGCTTGCAAATCTTTTTTGCTGACATTTTTTTTAATCAATGGCAGAAAATCAAGCGGTGCTGTAACCATGCGCCCATTATCAAGTTCAATGCGTATAGCGTCGTTCTTATAGCTTACATTCACTGCTGAAATAGCATCTTCAGGAATCAAAGTGTTCATGCCATGCCTCCAGATCTGTGGAGATACGATCCAGCGCCAGCATGCATTGGGCGATGATGGAAGATTGTTGCTGCCGGGCGATGGCATCTGTCAACATCGGCGCGCTGATGCATAAACGCAGCGCGCCATTTGGCTGACCTTTGCGGTTTCGCCCTGCCAGAATCGGGCGGCCCAGTTGCACGCGCGGCGCATCGCCTTGCTGGAGCGTTCGATAAATGGTCATGGCGTCGTTATAACTCGCATAAGTTGAGGGCTCGCCCCGAGCTGAATGCAACCGCAGTCGGAACGGAAAGATCGTGGGCAGATCATCCCATCTCGTCAGCGAGTCTGTTTTTTGTCGGATGATTGCCGGCGTCGCCAGCGGCTCAAATACCGGATCCTGCGTCAGACGCTGTCCGATCGCCTGGCCACACCTCTCCAGAAATTCGCAGATCTTGCGATCATTCAACATGGACAATTCCCGCAACGCCTCCAAAGCCACCTGCCAGCGAATCAGCAGCCCGGGATCAGTCGCTGGCATGGTAACGGGCTCACTATTCGGCCATAGCAACGCGCCTGAAAAACTGGGCCCGGCCAGAAATTTGGAACCGGTAATCGCCACCATGACGCCATGTTCCAGATAACGATTCAGCGTTCGTGCTGAAAAGCGAAACTGACAACCATCCAGCAACAGATGAATCCGACCCGGATAGCGCTTCTGTAAATCCAGCCCGCAGGACAGTGATGGCGCAACACAACCACTTTTGGATTGATCCACCATGACCAGCAACAGATGTTCGCCGCCTTGCATCGCCTGCTCCGCCTGCGCCGTCACAGCGGCATCAACCGCCGCCACCGGCAGCGGCGCGCCATCCGTATCACGAATGGCAATTTCATGGCAACGCACCCGGCCTCCATCCACAACAGATGATGCCGCCCGAAGCGCTTCGGGCACCCCACGACCTGTTTCTGCTGCCTCTACCATCAAAACCAGCAGCTCCTCCTGCTTAGCTCTGGCAAGCACGCTGCAAACAGCACGCCGATGCGTATCCGTACCCGATTCGGTCAGTTCAATCGAGGTGCTTTCATTCAGCTCAAGACAGTCGCGCAGTTCCCGGCAGATGCGCCGGGCCTGCTCCCGAAAAACGCTTTCTGGCGGGCGGTTCCGGCAGGTATCAGCCATCCGGTTGCGCATTTCATCAGCAATATCAAAACCGCACTGAGAAATCGTCGTAGCAGTGGATGAGCCCAGTTTCAATATGTCCGGATCAGGCCGGGGCCGACATAGATAATGATTAACGCCGCTGTGAGGATCAAGGCGCTGACGCGAATCACTCCCCTGAATCAACAACGTTGCTGTGGAGAGGAGCCCGCTCACATGCCGGCTCTGCGCATCAGCATGGATTGAAATGCAGCGAAGATTTTCCGCATTTGCGGCTGCTTGTAGGGAAAAGTTTCTATCGGATCCATGGCATGCACAATGGCGCTTGTATCCACTTCAAATACCAGTAGACGGCCATCATCCGTTTCAGCACAGTCAATAATAAGATATTCCAATCCGAGACCTTCGTACATGTCTGCAAATGCCCTTGCATACCTGGCTCCAAAGCCATGATCAAAGCCTGCCATACAATCGGCTTCTTCGGCGCATTTTTCGGCATTGCCGGTCATATCTGCATTGAGATAGTGAACAATCCAGTGCGATGAAATGGCCAGATGGCACAGATAGGGCTCTCCCTCGGTCAACACCACGCGATATTTTCTGAACTGCCCGTCATCTGACGAATAATTCACAAAACGTGAAATATAAAACAGGCTCTCCTGCTGATCAGCCAGATACGCATCGGTATCCGCCCGCTGATCCAATCGCATCAGGCCATGCCCGGCATGGGACTCCACCGGACGGACGATGATGGGGAAATCGCCCTCGGGCAAATATTGAGCCAGTTCGTCGGGTTGAGAAAGTCGTTCCAGTTCTGCACGATCCAAACGCACAGACATGGGCATTTCAATGCCAGCTACCCCCTGCAGCGCAGTTGCAGCGCCTTCACGTGTCGTCCGCATCACATACTCCGGTCTATTCAATACAGGAACCGGACAATCGTGCAACTGCTGCGCCAACTGCTGCAACAGCGGTCTGTTGTCATCGGATTCGCCGACAGCGACAAACAACAGATCATAATCGCCCAAATCCAGCGGCAGCGATGCCCCCGGTTGCATATAATGCAGGTCCATCGCAATAGCAGAGCCTTCGAGCAGAAACTCCAAAGGCAAATTATCCATCAGTCCGCCTGGCCCCATCAATGCCAGCAGACGTAACTCCGGCTCGACCGGGGAGGAGGAAAGACGATAGCGCGCTTGCAAGGCGATGGCCTCCGTTTGCATCTGAATAGCCAGTTCAGGGTTGTGAGATAAAAAATGGATTGTGGCCAAATCCATCCGCGCTGCCGCATCATCCGGCTGCGTACGAATACGCTCAATCAGTTGCCCGGCCAAGGGCGTCAAATCATCACCTTTGAAGGCCTGTGCCGCCAGTGCGGCCAGTCCAATTAATGGGTGTTTAGCGGTTTGATTCACGGTTTGATTCACGGTTTTATTCACGCTCTGTCTCAACATTCGGTTCACTCTTCACTCCAGTCGGTAGTTGGTGGCAGCTATGGGCTGCAGCCAGCGTGGCGGCAATCAGACGGTCAATGTCCTGCATGTCGGTGCGGTGGTTGACCAGAGCAGCCCGAATCACGGCACGATCCCCAATATATGTAAGCGATGGCGCTGCCATGCCGGAGAGCTGAATATGGCGGACGATTACCCGATTTAACGCATCGTACTGCACATCCGGAAGCGATCGATCTCCACAATAACGAAAACAGACGATATTCAATGACACCTCGGCCATCACCTCCAGTTCCACCTCCCGATCTACACGCACCGCCAGCGCTTGAGCCAGCTGGCAACAGTGTGAAATCATGGCGCCGATTTTTTCGCTGCCAAAAGATTTGAAGGTGAACCATACTTTCAGGGCGCGGAATCCGCGCGACAGATCAATACCATAGTCGCATGGCCAGGGAGAATTGGCAGCCAGTCCCTCCTCCTCACGTTGTAAATAGGCATCGGCAGTTGCAAAGCTCTGTCGATGTTTATCCCCGTCACGCACCAACACCATGCCCGCATCGTAGGGAACCTGACCCCATTTGTGAAAATCCATGGCCAACGAATCAGCCGACTGTATACCGCGCAAACGCGGCGCGATCTCGGGCGCCAGCATCGCCAGCGCCCCGAAAGCACCATCGACATGGAACCAGGCTCCGCAGGTTCTGGCCATAGCAGCCAGTGCATCCAGATCATCAATAGCGCCGGTATTGACAGTGCCGGCACTACCCACAATTAACCACGGCGTAACACCGCTGGCGCGATCCGCATCAATCTGCCGTTGAAGCGCCATCAGATCAATCTGATGGCGGTGATTACAGGAAACAGGCCGCAGAACTGCTTCGCCAAGACCAATCATGGAGAGCGCGCGCCCCACACAGCCATGCACTTCTTCTGAAGCATAGGCAGCCAGTTGTATGGCGCTATTCATTACACCGCCTTCGGCTACTGTAGCTTCATCCAGCGCCGCATTACGAGCCGTAATCAGCGCAATCAATGTGGCGGCGGAGGTGCCGCTCGTCAGTACGCCACTGGCCTGTGCAGGAAACCCGAACAGTTCCCGCATCCATGCAATCACCTGGCGTTCCACCTCCAGCGGAATCTGATTGCGCCCGCCAACATTGGCATTAAGGCCGGCAGCCAGCATTTCTGCCAGCATACCAACCGGAGTGCCGCCGCCATGTACCCAACCCATAAACCCCGGATGCGTATTGCCCACGGCATAGGGCAGAATGTATTGCATAAATTCATCGTGCAGATCTTGTAATTTGACGCCATTGGCAGGCAGATGGCCCTGAAAACGCTGTCGCACCGATTCATCGGCAGGTTGCCAGACTGGCCGCTGGCGAATGTGTTGCAGCGAATCCACCATATCATCCAGCATACGATGACCCTGGGCGCGAAAAGCATCCCAGTCTTCCGGATCAAGCATGCGTCATGAGGGCCTGGCCGCTCTGATACGCCATCTCCTGCTCCTGTAAAGAATTTCGTATGATCAAGTTTTTATAATCAGAAAAATTACACACCCGAGTACTGTGCGTGCACTTCTCTGGCATGCATATTGGGCAGCTTGTTCAGCGCATCGATCAAGGCCTTGGCTGAAGCCACCACGATATCGGTATCCGAGCCCTGACCGTTGACAATGCGATCCCCATCCTGCAATCGAACCGTCACCTCGCCCTGGGCATCGGTGCCGGCGGTAATGGCATTGACCGCATAGAGCAGCAGTTTGCCATTGGGCTCAACCAGTGATTTGATAGCCTTGAAAGCGGCATCAACCGGGCCATCGCCTTCCGCCGTAGCCTTCAACGATTCTCCGTCGACATCCAGCTCCACCGCCGCCACCGGCACATCATTGGTACCGGAGGCCGCATGTAGGCTGACCAGCTTCACCCGCTCGGTATCAACGGCAGCATCATCAGCCAGCAATGACATCAGATCTTCATCAAAAATATCTTTCTTTTTATCGGCCAGCAGCTTGAAACGCTCGAATACCGGCTGCAGTCGCGCCTCATCCAGTGCAACGCCCAGTTCTTCATATCGTGATATCAGCGCCGCACGCCCTGAATGTTTGCCCAGAACCATGCGATTGGTCGCCCAGCCCACCGACTCCGGCGTCATAATCTCATAGGTCTTCTTGGCCTTGAGCACACCGTCCTGATGAATACCCGCCTCATGGGCGAAGGCGTTGGCACCGACAATCGCCTTGTTGGGCTGAATCGGCATGCCGGTAATACCGCTAACCAGTTTCGAGGTCGGTACGATTTTGGTGGTATCGATAGCTGTTTCAATATCATACAGATCAGAGCGCGTACGCAAAATCATGACAATCTCTTCCAGCGATGCATTGCCCGCCCGCTCGCCCAGCCCGTTGATGGTGCATTCCACCTGACGGGCACCGTTTTCCACAGCCGAGAGTGAATTGGCCACCGACAGTCCCAGATCGTTATGGCAATGCACCGAGAAAACAGCCTGATCAGCATTCGGAACCCGCTCCATCAGTTCTCGGATGCGACCGCCAAATTCCAGCGGCGTCATATAACCCACCGTATCGGGAATATTGATCACCCGCGCCCCCGCAGCGATGGTCGCCTCAACCACCCGGCACAGGAAATCCATCTCGGTGCGGCCGGCATCTTCAGCCGAGAATTCCACTTCCGACACCAGTGAACGCGCCTGTTTGACGGCTGCAACTGCGCGTTCCAACACCTGATCGGGCGTCATGCGCAATTTGGCCTGCATATGAATCGGACTGGTGGCGATAAAGGTGTGGATACGCCCCCGCTCGCCAGCCGGTTTAACAGCCAGCCCCGCCCGCTCGATATCACCCGATGCGGCGCGCGCCAGGCCAGCGATAATCGGCCCTTTCACCTCGCTGGCGATGCGGTGTACGGCCTCGAAATCGCCCGGTGACGCAATCGGAAAACCCGCCTCAATGATATCTACGCCCAGCATCGCCAGGGCATGCGCCACACGCATTTTTTCTTCGATATTCATCGAGCAACCGGGCGACTGCTCGCCGTCACGCAAGGTCGTATCAAAAATATACAAACGATCGGACATTATTTTCTCCTGTATCATGAATCTTGACCATCATGACCCGGCGCAACAGATGAATGTTTACGCTTGCGCCGTTTCATCCGATATTGCGATAATTTCCATTTCTGCCACAAGCTCAACAACGGCCCGTGCAAACAGTAGGCGAACATAATGGTGAACGGCATCCGGTAGGGATCAACCGCCAGCAGTCCGATCGACAACACCATCAACACCGCAATACTGCTCGAACGCCGTTTTTTCAGATCCACATCCTTGCCGGAAATAAACCGCACATTACTAACCATCAGCCAGGACAGGAACATGGATAATATTAACCACAGCCACGGCCACGGCTCGCCGTGCATCTCGACATGATAGAGCACCGCTGTAGCGATAAAGAGCGCAGCGCCCGGCGTCGGCAAGCCCTGGAAATAACGCTTATCCTGCACATCGTGACGCACATTGAAGCGGGCCAGCCGCAAAGCGGCGCAGGCCACCACGAAAAAACCACCCAGCCAGGCCAGTTTGTGCAGATCGGGGCCGAGATTAACCAGCGCCCAGAGATAGACCAGCACGCCGGGCGCAATACCGAACGACAGCATATCGCACAGGGAATCATATTCCGCTCCGAAATCGGTTTCCGCATGCATCAAACGGGCCACCCGACCATCCAGCATATCGAACAGGGCGGCCGCCAGAATCGCCCACGCCGCCAGTTCATAATTACCCTGAATGGATGCAATCAGGGAATAGAAGCCGGAAAACAGCCCCATGGTGGTAAACAGGCTGGGTAATACATACACACCCCGCTTGCTGACGACATCCTTAATTTTCGGCATGGTCACGTTCCTCACTATCAGCCCTGTTGTTATCAGACCCATTGTCAGATCCATGGTCAGTCTCACTGTCAGCTTCAATTTTCTGTTTGCACGCGATCACAGTCAGGCCGGCTGTCACATGTTCGCCCACCCTGACCTTCAAATCATAGTCGGCAGGGATTTCACAATTCACCCGCGAACCGAAGCGAATCATGCCGATGCGCTGACCTGCCTCGATCTGATCACCCACCTCAACATAAGAGACAATTCGGCGCGCCACCAATCCGGAAATTTGCGTAAAAGCGATGGTGTCGCCATTGTCGCAGGCCACTTCAAAACGGTTGCGCTCGTTTTCTTCGGTGGCATGATCAAAACTGGCATTGACAAACTTGCCCGGCACATACTGCATATGGCTAATGCGACCGCGCATCGGCGTCCGGTTGACATGCACATTGAACACATTCATGAATATATCCACACGCTGATGCCCTGCATCCATCATCTCGGCTCGAATCACCTTACCATCAGCCGGGCAGATAAACAGATCATCCCCTGCCGGCGTAGCACGCTCCGGATCACGGAAGAAATTAAGCATAAACAGCAATAAAATGAGTAGCACGGCAGCGCTTATCGTCCAGCACAATAGCCAGCAAACGATCACCAGGATGGCGGTCGGAACAATAAATCGCCACCCCTCCGGGGCAAAAGGGATATGGCCGCGCGGGCGGCCTGATATTGCTTTCGTTTCAGTCATGGGCGCAATCTAGCCGACAGGCCAGTTTTACCCAAGCATTGGAAAGGCGCTTGCTTTTGGGATACAGTTGCAAGTATGGCCCTGGACGAACAGAAATTACTGCAAAGCTATCGCATGTTGCATGAGGTTTTCCCCGAAGACCTGCACATCGCCAGACCCCTCATTCATATGCTGCTACAACATGAATTGCGCGCAGAAGCGGGTGATCTGGCTCTCTCTATGGCGCGTCGCATGCTGGCCGGAGGGCATGCAGCCCATGCCAGCAGCTTTCTCTCCCTGTGCAGACAACTGAACCATCCGAATATCGAAGATATCGATTTCCTCTACGATATGGCCAGCTTCTCCATTGACGGCAATGACAATGAATCAGAGCAGAGATTTGTATTGATCGAACAGCTTTCCGACACAGAAGGATTGGACTTTATCCGCCAGGGCAAGCTGATGCAGGTACAAGGTGGCGATGTCATTGTCCGTCAGGGCGAGCGCAGTAAAACGTTTTACCTGATTCTCTGTGGCGCAGTCGACGTGCGAATCAGCTTGAAAGATGGCCATGCCATCACCGTGCACACACTGGCAGCGGGTGATTTTTTCGGTGAATTTGCCTGTGTTTATCAATTGCGCCGTTCGGCTAGCGTTATCGCATCGGAACAGGCACTGTTACTGGAATTTTCTGCACAGGCCCTTGACCAACTCATGCACGCATCCCCCATGGCGGGAGATTACCTGATCCACACCGTACAAAGCCGCATGATCGATGCCATGACCCACAGCATGCCCGCCTTTGCCGAACTACCCGAAGCGGATCGATTATGGCTCGCCGAAGAAGCCTCGGTACATGAATACGCACTTGGCGAGACAATCCCGGCTTTAGACCCCGCACAACCCGCCTGTCATATCCTGCTCTTCGGCAGGGCATCTATACAACTTCCCAATGGCTTCACAGCGCCACTGGCAACAGGCATGATGTTCGGCAGCGCCAGCCCCCATATCCGCCTGCCCTCACAGGCTACCATTAAGGCATCGGAGCAGACACTGGTTTGCAGCATGCCAGGAAATATTTTTCACACATTCATGAATGTCTATGCCGGTTTTGAACAGCAGATAAAAACAGCCGGCGCACCCCTGCCCCTATTCCGCTCTGCCAGGCCACAAAACGGACGGGAATAGTGCAATCATGAAACTCCAGATCACATGTACTTGCGCAGATTCATGCCGCACGTAATATCCCGCCCTGTATACATTAACAAATTGCATCAGCATTAATAACTTTCAGGTGGTCACATGAATAATGTACAGGCGCTGCCAGGGGCGTTTCCCCTGCATGAAGATCGAAATTTCCTGTCGGAAAGCGAATGGGTGATTTTCAAGCTGTTGTGTAAACCGATTGACGCAATCGCTGATGAAGATGCGGAGATGCTCTCAGCAGCTTCCGGGAATCAGGTCTCTGTACAGCGTTGTGACGAACTGATTCGTATCGTACGCATAGCCCAATTGCCCGGACTGGGCGACTGGATTGCGCGGCTGCTAGCGGAGGCAGGTTTCAGCGATACGGATCTGCGCAACAGGGATGCAGCCGAATTGACCGGCGGCGTCAATACAAAAGCGGGTTACCATATCTGCAATGAGGCCACCACGCGGGCGCTCCACGCATTACAAATGCAATGGAAAGGTGCAGCCTTGTGATCATGATGCATAGGGTTTTAAAGCCCTTTTTCGAGAACCCCTTATTCGAGAACAAACGGATGGTATGGAAGAACATGATATGAGTGAACGCATACTGGTTACGGGCGGCGCCGGATATATCGGCTCCAATATCGCCGCCGCACTGGTCAAACGCCCCGGCACAGATGTCGTCGTCGTCGATAATTTTTCATCCGGCGACTGGCGTAACCTGCTACATGTGGATTGTGAACTGCGCGCCATCGACAGCGATGACTCCTGCCTGTTGGAAGAGATCGCCGATGGCCATTTCTCTGCCGTTTTCCATGAAGCCGCTATAACCGATACCACTGTGATGGATCAGCGTCTGATGATTGAAGTCAACACCAATGCCTTCGCCGATCTGCTGCAAGCCTGCCATATCTCCGCCACCCGCATGATTTACGCATCATCAGCCGGCACCTATGGCAACTCCCCCGCCCCTAACAGGGTCGGTTCGGGCGAAGATGCGGAGAATATTTACGGTTTTTCCAAACTGGCTATGGATCGTATCGCCGCACGCCGTTATGAAACGCAGAGCGCGCCGATCATCGGGCTGCGCTATTTTAATGTGTACGGGCCGGGTGAATCACATAAAAATGAAAAATCCGGCAACAAAACCGCCTCTATGATCTTGCAGTTGTACGAACAGGTGAAAGCTGGCAAGCAGCCACGGCTGTTTAAATATGGCGAGCAGAAACGGGATTTTGTCTATATTCGCGATATCATCGCCGCCAATCTGGCTGGGCTCGATGCGCCTCGCTCCGGCGTCTGCAATGTGGGCTCCGGTCTGGCCCGATCCTACAATGATATCGTCCAGACTTTGTCCGCCACGTTGAACGCACCACTGGAGGTCGAATATTTCGACAATCCGTTCAGTTTTTTCCAGAATCACACCGAAGCTGATCTGTCCGACACCGACGCACTATTGAGCTGGCAGCCCGAGTGGACACTGGAAAAAGGCGTGAGCGATTACATCACACTATTGGAACAGGGCCATCGCGGTCCGGTGGAGACTGCCTGATGCGTTATATCCTATTATTGCCAGCGCTGTTGAGCCTGTTACTGACCGGTTGCCTGCATGTGCCTGTCCATCAGGGCAATCGACTGGGGAACAACAAGGCAAACCTGATCAGCAAAGGTGACACCAAATTCAGCATTGAACAAAAGCTCGGCGCTCCGGTACTTAACAGCGTTCTGCATCCAAACCGCATCACATATTTTGAACAGTTTGAAGATAAGGATACGGGCGTCATGCATCGTCGCGGCATAGAAATCACCTATGATGACGCACTGCGCGCCAAGGAAATCCGACGGTTCGGTTTTGATAAACCCAAGCAGTCGCCTGAGCAGTGATTGGCAGTGGCGTGTATTTACCTGTCAATTTTGTCAAACTGATGCCCAACATGTGCCGCCTCCTCAGCCCCTATGGAAGGAAATCGTATATTGTCGTCATTCCTGCACTACTTGCCATCGGCGGCTGCGCCCATGCCCCGAAGCTGTCCATGCACCATGCGCCAGACAAAAAAACAGAGGCACTCGCCCGGCCACACACATCTGAAAGCAACCGCGACAGCCAATCCCGGCAGCCAGATTCACTCGATCTGAAACTATCCACAACACAGCAATTACAGCCAAAGCCCTCCCCTCGCCTGTCACCAGCCGCCTTGTCCACAGATCCGTTACTATCGGGTATTCTCCAATCCGATATCGCCCGTGCCAAAATGATTGCCAAACGCAACTATCAACCCAGTTGGAAAATCATTGAGCAGCGATCGCGTTTTGTCCGCAGCAGATTGCTCGATACGCTGAATCAACTGCATGCTCCCGCATCACTACAGGTTATCCCTGTAGTGGAATCCACTTATGATCCTTATGCGCTCTCGATTACCGGCGCGGCAGGGCTGTGGCAACTGATGCCGGCAACAGCTCGCAGTCTCGGTATCCATAGCAGCCACAACATTAACGGCAGAAGACACGTGGCCCATTCCACCACTGCCGCCGTGCGTTACCTGCAACGTCTACATCAACGATTTAACAGCTGGCCGCTGGCACTGGCCGCTTACAACCTTGGCCCGAATGCATTGGCGCATCGTTTAAAAAAACACCATTGGAAACGTGACGATGGTCTGAATCACATACCGATTCCTGCAGCAACCCGTATGTATGTCCAGTATATTATCGGACTGGCCGCATTGCTTCAGGATCAAACATTCAGTTTTCCGGTCCCTGTCAAAACACGTGAACTGGTTGTGCAGGCACCGATTGATATTAACCGGCTGGCGCACATCAGTGGCATGAGTGAAAATGATATTTTTCGTTTCAACCCCAGTCTGAATCAGGCCCAGTATCTGCGCAAAACAGTGACCCTGCATGTGCCGGAAAGCGATTATGACATCATCCGCTCCAAACTTACCATGGCCGGACCCAGATATGTCAACACCATTGTCGGCAAAGGCGACAGCCTGTGGAGCATTGCCCGAAGCAACCACACCAGCGTCGCAACATTGAAAACTCTGAACCGGGATATTGGCAGATATTTACATATCGGTCAGAAGCTGAAACTGCCCGCCAACCGGCTGACGCGCGCCAGCGCCGATATCAACCCGCTGCTGCCGACCAACCGCAGAATCCGCTACCGGGTCCGTTCAGGTGATTCATTATGGCGTATTGCCAGTCGTTTCGGCACCACGCCCGGCGCCATTGCCCGCTCCAACCGGATTTCAACCAAGCGCATGATTCGCACCGGAGACACCCTGTGGGTATATGCCAGACAACGTCCAAGTTGATACGCCTTACCCTGCCGTGTCTGTTGCTGCTAGCCTTGCTTGGCTCCTGCTCCGACCCGAATCAGCATGCCAGTTCAACACAGAGCGCTGTCGATACGCCAGCTGCCAATAGCGTTGCCGATATCCCGGCTCGTGGCGATCGCCTGATTGATGCCAGCATCGGCGATGCCACCAACCTGATCCCCATGATTGCCGGCGATGCATCCAGCCATGCCATCGCCGGCCAGTTGTATCTGCCACTGCTGAAATACGATAAAAACCTGAATCTGGTTGGCCAGCTGGCCAACTCATGGCAAATTTCACCGGACAATAAAACCATCATTTTTCATCTACGTCCCAAACTAAAATGGACAGATGGTAAAGACTTCACCTCCGCTGACTGCGCCTTCACCTTAAAACTAATACAGGATAAACACACCCAGAGCGCTTACAAGGCGGATTATGCGCTGGTGGCCGGATTTGAGACGCCCGATCCGCTCACCTTTATTGTACACTACCGCGAAGCTTTTTCACCGGCTCTGGCTTCATGGTCATCGCTGGCCATATTACCAAAACATATTTTTGCCCATGTCGATATCATGCATACCGATCTGTCGCGTCACCCCAAAGCCACCATCGGTCCCTATCAACTGGCCGACTGGCAATCGCAACAGTCCATTCTCATGAGAGCCAATCCGGGCTATTTTGACGGACCGGTATGGATCAGCCAACGCCTGACCCGCATTATTCCCGATCGTGCCACACAGTTCCTCGAGCTCTCGGCCGGACGGCTTGATTCGGTCGGCCTGACCCCGATACAATATCAGCGTCTATTCGCCACCAAACCCTTCTTGAAAGCGAACTACAAACGTTACAAATATCTGGATTTTGTCTACACATATCTCGGCTTTAATCTCAAACGAAAGCCGTTTGATGATGTTCGCGTCCGCGAAGCCATCGCTTATGCCATCAACCGTCAGGAGATTCTCGATGGCGTACAGCTGGGGCTGGGAGAAACCATTGCCAGCCCCTATAAACCGGGCACCTTCTGGGTCAACCAAAAGCTCAAACCACGCCCCTACGATCCGGAAAAATCTCGCACCCTGCTGGCTGCTGCCGGTTGGCGGGATTCAGATGGTGATGGCGTATTTGACAAAAACGGCGTCCGTCTCTCATTCACCATATTGACCAATAATGGTAATAAACAGCGCGCTGATGCAGCCACGATTATACAGCACCGGCTGAAAAAAATCGGTATTGAAGTCAATATCCGACTGGTTGAATGGTCCGCATTTATCGAGAATTTCATCAACAAACGTCAGTTTGATGCAGTCATTCTGGGCTGGTCGCTCTCTCCCGACCCGGATCAGTTCACCATCTGGCACTCATCCCAGACCGGCCCGCGTCAGTTCAACTTCCTCTCCTACAGCAACCCGAAAGTCGATGCAGCGCTGGTGGCGGCCCGGCGCACTTTCGATCGCCAGCAGCGCAAACAGCAGTACGATCTCATGCAGGCGGAAATCTATAAAGACGTACCGATGGTATTTTTGTTCGCGCCCTACTCGCTGCCCGTCATGCACAAACGTATTCACGGCATCAAACCGGCTCCTGCCGGCATTGGTTATAACAGCGAACACTGGTATGTGCCGAAGCCGTTACAAAAATACAAGGTCACCACGATCACGCCCTAATCTCGCAAAGGTAGAAATAGAGGCAAACCATTTCCGATTGGTTGTGGTTCTACTCTGCGTACTCTGCGGTGAATGTTTTTACGCTTTTATGCTTGAACTTCACACCATCAAGGATGATACTTTCAGCGACGCATGAAGATCGTGGATGTGGGAGGTCAGACATTTCTTTATCGGTTCAACTCGAACAGCTCAGGGCAGAGCACAAGCTGCTCTGCATCATCATCATTAATGGTGAAGGAGAACTGCTGTCCCAGGTTGGTGATGCACCCGGCGGTGAAGAGTTTGCGCTTTATTCACCCATGGTCATGGAAACAACACGCCGCATGACGCAGTGCGGAGGCTTTGGCGAACCGATCTGCAATGGCGTCATCCTGAAACAGGGGCGTATTCTGATCACCCATGAGTCCGTGGCCGGCGATACTGTGATTTATGCATCCCTGCTATGCCAAAAGAGCGTTCCTGCGGGGTTATTGTCACTGTTAAACAGGATTACTGATCTCGTCAAAGAGAGCCTCTGACAGCGTCGTATCTATTACTTCCCCTGTCCGGCAGCTCTATCTAGAGTAGCCTCATGCCAGTTATTTTCAGATGGATTTTTTACGGTTGCCTTAATCGTTCGGCGGTCATGATGGCAACACTGTTGGCCATTTATGTCATTATAGAATCATTCGACAAGGCTCGCTATCTGGGCCATGGACTGACGACCCGGCTGATGATCGAATATATGCTGATGAAAATACCCTTTATGGTTTCAGAATTCATGCCGATCATTGTACTTATCGGCGCCAGTGTTTACCTCATCGAGATATCCCGGCACCACGAGGTTGTGGCCATGCGTGCAGCTGGATTGGGCATCAACAAGGTGCTTACGCCTCTTTTATGCGTGGCGTTACTGGCCGCAGCCATCAGTTTTTCCATCGGTGAATGGGTCGCACCGATCACCAATCAGCGACTGGATACCATTGAGCAGGTCAATATTCAGCACAAACACAGCGGCAGACAAGGCGTTCAGTGGTTAAAGGATGGACACCGTTTTTTCCGCCTCACCCCGTTGAGTCATCGGCAGTTTGCGCTGACCATGATAGAGACCGGCGACAAGGGCGACTGGATTCGCCGCATTGACAGCGTCCGTGCTCATTACAGCCATGGCGTCTGGCACATGCATGATGTCTACCTGACTACGCCTTCACGCGATGAAGGAATGCGGTTCAAACGGCATGATGAGATGGATATCAGGTCTACCGCAGACCCCGAAACCACCGGCCTGCCCCGACCGAGACATATGGATTTCTTCCAGTTGTATCATTATATCCATGACCTTGAACATGCGGGCTTGAGCGCCGGCGCTTATAATTATGCCCTGCAGCGAAAATTTTCCGCTCCATTCGCCTGTCTTCTTATGGTGATTCTTGCCGCTGCGTTATGCCTTGGCAGCGGTGATCGTAACAGTCATGCATCGTTTGGGCTGGTCATTGCCATTTCGCTGGGGCTGGCGTTTTATATCGTCGGCAATGCCGGCCACTTGCTAGCTAGCAGCGAACACCTTCCTGCCGCCTTTGCAGCCTGGCTACCCAGCTTTGTATTCGGCGGACTTGCGCTTTTTCTGCTACTGAAACGTGAAGGACATTGAATGTTTATAGACACAGATGGACGCAGATTAACGCAGATGGAATCTGGGTTGTCAGTCTCTTACGAAAAATATCTCGTACAACATGCAGACGACGATTTGAAGGTTTTATAATCAGTTGTATATCCGATCTCCGGATCAGAACTCCACTTTCAGCAAGCGCGTTAATTTCGGATGCAGATGCGGGTTCGCCGCCAGCACATCGCCTTTGTTCAAATCCAAACTGCCACCATCGAGACCCGTAGCCAGACCACCGGCCTCCTGCACCAGCAAATAGCCGGCAGCAATATCCCATGACTGCAATCCGGCCTCCCAGTACGCATCCAGCCGACCGGAAGCGACATAGGCCAGATCCAGCGCAGCCGAACCGCCACGACGATAGCCATCCATAGCGCGCATGCAAACATCCATACGCTGCTGATATATATCCATCTGTTCACGCCTGTAGGAAGCAATACCGGATGCAAACAGCGCATACTCAAGCCGTTTTTCATCACTGACACGCAGGCGCCTGCGGTTAAGAAACGCGCCGCCTCCATTACGAGCCTCGAATGTTTCATCCCGAATGGGATCGTGAATCACTGCCAACATCGGTTTGCCATGTTTGAAGGCGGCAATCGATACAGAAAAGTGCGGGTAACCGTGGATAAAATTCGTGGTTCCATCAAGCGGATCAATATACCACTGCATCGGCGCATCGGGATTGATCTGCTGTTCCATCTCCTCGGCGACAATACCGTGATCCGGATAATGGTGCCTGATTTCCCTGACGATCATCGATTCAGCACGCTGATCCACTTCGGTGACATAATCCCGATCTGACTTTTGTGTAATCTTCAGCGTGTCTCGCTCATCATAAGCACGGGCGATCATATCGCCCGCTCGTCTGGCAGCCCGAACGGCAACATACAACATACTACTACTCCTGAAAAAGGCCCGAGCCAATTATTAACATGAAACAAACAACTCGCCTGCATGATTTTTTTCGCCCCGTGAAATAATTTCATATCATTGGGCGGAAAAAATCCATGCGCGTTAGGGTGTTCGGGTGTTCGGGCAAGGATCGGCGGGAATACTACCATATAACCTGTGCAAAAAGTATTGTTGGACTATATCACATCACTCTGGCAAGCTGGACGCCCAGCCAGGTGAGTAGCAGGCAGGCAAATACCTGTCCTGCAACATTTCCGAAAGCCAGTGAAAAGGCGCCCTCCTGCAACAGTCGCACCGATTCGAGCGAGTAGGTGGAAAAGGTGGTGAACGCACCCATAAAACCGACCGTAATGGCCAGCCTGACCAGTTCACCTGCGGAGGAGCGTTCAATCAACCAGACAAACAGAAATCCGAGCAGAAAACTACCCAGCGCATTGACCGCGAAGGTACCCCATGGAAATGCGCCGCCAGCCATTTTTTGCACGCCCGAAGCCACCAACCAGCGCATTACTGCGCCTGCCGCACCTCCGAGTGCCACTGCTGTGAGTTGCCGAATCATTATTCTCTTCCCGCCTTCGTCCTCTCAACCTTCGCCCTGCGCTCCTGCAACCACGCTATGCGCTCCTTCAGTGCAAGCTCGAAGCCACGTCCATTGGGCGCATATAATCCCGCCACATCCACACCACCGGGGGCATGCTGCTGATTGACCACAGCATCCTTGCTGTTGTGGGCGTATTGATAACCATCGCCATAACCGGCCTGCTTCATCAGTTTCGTCGGCGCATTGCGCAGATGCATCGGCACCTCGCCGGCTTGCGTTTGCCGGGCCAGTTTGCGCGCCGCCTTTTCAGCCATATAGGTGGCATTGCTTTTAGCGGCCAGAGCCAGATAAATCACCGCTTCAAACAGGCCCTGCTCACCTTCGGGCGAACCAAGAATTTCAAACATCCGGTGCGCCCCCAGCGCCACATCCAAGGCTTTCGGATCAGCCAGACCGATATCTTCAGTGGCCATCCGGATCAGACGCCGGGCGATATATAGCGGCTGTTCCCCAGCATCCAACATGCGCGCCAGCCAGTAAACGGCAGCATCAGCATCGGAATCACGTACGCATTTATGCAATGCAGAAATAAGATCGTAATGGGCGTCGCCATCGCGATCATAACGCGCCGCCCGCTGCAACCCCTGCGCTGTCGATTCCACCATACTCCAACAACGCTGCGCATCAGCCTCAAACAGTGATTCCAGCGCATTCAGACCGTAACGCGCATCGCCATCGGCCTGTTGCGCCAGCGCCTGCAAGGCATCCTCTGCCACATCAAAGGCGGGCGAACATTGTTGCAGATGCCGACAGGCACGCCTCAGAATCGATTCGATCTCTCCTGCCTCCAGCGCCTTGAGTACAATCACACGACAGCGCGACAGCAGTGCATTATTCAGCGAAAATGATGGATTTTCGGTGGTTGCGCCGACCAGCACCAGGGTGCCATCTTCAATATATGGCAACAACACATCCTGCTGGGCTTTGTTAAAACGGTGGATTTCATCCAGAAACAGTAGCCATGTGCGCCCTTCGCTGCGCGCCTGTTTGACCACGGTCTGTATCTCCGCCTTGCCGGCGGATACAGCGGAGAGATGTGAAAATGGCAGCGAAGCCGCCTCGGCCATGATGGTGGCCAGCGTCGTTTTACCCACCCCCGGCGGCCCCCAGAACAGACATGAGCAGCAGCGCCCCTCATGAATCATGCTGGCGAACCACGAACCGGGCCGGGTCAAATCCTGCTGACCGGCAATATCATGCAATTGGCACGGGCGCATGCGACTGGCCAGCGGCTCGGCGACGTCCGTTGGTAAATCATCCAGCAAGGTGGCCTGCCGCCCCGCCTCGCTAACCTGCATACATTCTCACTGGTGCAGGCAGACCTTATTCAAATACTTTAGAGACAGAGAACATGACGCTCTGCCGGCGATCGCGATACAGACCGGCATGCGCGCCGGTAGCTGTTTTATCGCTATACAGAATATACTGATAGGCCAAATCCATATGCATATTGGCCACATCGCCGCCGCCGCCGATGCTGATGCGATGGCTATCCTGATCGGCAATCACCGGATTAAAATTCAGACTGCGATTGGCGCCCTGATCATAGGCGTAACCAAGACGAAACTGCGAATTCTCACGCCAGGTCCAGGTCAACCCCGTCATCACAGTCACGGTATCGCGCAGATTCATGGCGTTGGGCTGCGTAATCACCCCCCCTCTCACTACATTCATATCCTTCAACATCGACCAGCGCGTCCACTTGGCATCCACTTCCAGATGCCAGACATCGGAAAAATCGTGTGCAATGCCGACGTTGACATCATCCGGCAATTTGAATGAGAGCGAACCACTATTGCCCTGACCGGACATACTCACCCTGGCACCGGAGCGAAACATGGCGCCAACGGACCAGGCCGGCAGCGGTTTCCACATCACCGAGGCGTGCCCGCCGAAGGAGGCGAAATCATTAGCCTTAAAGGTTGCCGCCCCCTGCGACAGTGTGGCGCGCGTAATATACCAGTCCGCGCCGCCGCCAATGGCCAGATCACTGCTCAGGGCATAGACAAAATCAAAGGTGCTGTGATCTACGGTGAGTTTGGTAATACCGCCCGGATTTGCGCTACCTGCCGGAAAGGCGGTAGCCCAGTCGTTGTTGGCGATATACAATGGAGAGAAGCCGAAGCCGGCGGCAAAATTGCTATCGAGCGGCGCCCAACTGGCATAGATCGAGCCGGTAAAAGGCTCCTTGCCATTATTGGGCGCATTGCGCAGCGGCGTGATCACAGATGAATCACGATAATCCAGCCGGCCGCTACCCATCACCGACACACCGGACTGCCAGGCGATGCCGGCCGGATTATAGATCAGGGCGGAAGCATCATTGGCAGTGGCGACAAAGGCATTGGCGACGCCTGCCGCGCTGGCTGACTGGTTGGGCTGCTCAAAACCGCCAGCCTGTGCTTGTGTCAAACCAACCAGCATAGCTGTCATCATCATTAAAACTCGTTTCATGGGTATACCCTGTTCCTGATTATTTTTTATACCATCCGTCAAAACGGGGTAACTCTTGAGTAACAAAATGATGAGTCTACCATTTTATTACTCAATCGTTGGGTGTTCACAACGCGACCTGAGTCGCTACTCAGCAACTCATGTGGCTGCGGAGAATCGCCCTGGAAGTGCAGCTTTAGCCGCGCACAAGGCAATATTTAGCGCGGATAAAGCCGCACCTCCGGGAACTATATTTCACTTTCCGGGTAGCTACCTCAAATCCAGCACATCTACATCGGGCGGAGGCGTGAAGCTAAATAGATTTTTCGCCGGTGCAATATAAGAACATTTTGACAAACGTATGCGATTGCTATTGCCAAGCATATCCTGACGTTCGATATAGACCAGATCGCCATATTTCGAGAACCCCAACCACACCGCAGGTGACTGCTGTATGGAGACCTGGAAGCGCCGAATATCCAGCTCACTGTCATAACTCTGTTTCAGCACCTTGATCTCGGATAGTTTGATCTGCCCGTTGAGTAGGTGCATGACCGACGGATCTACTGACTCCAGACTGCCCAGATGCTCCGCCTGCATCAAATCCGGTTCATAATGCCAGATGGAATCCCGATTGCCGATATAGAGCTGTGCATAGGGTTTCACATATTGCCAGCGAAAACGACCGGGCTTTAACAGCGCCAACGTGCCCGAATAGTGCTGTCCGCCGCCATCGCTGAAGACCATCAACTGATCAAACTGACAGGAAAATCCGGGTAGCTGCGACAGGTGCCTGATGCTGTGTTCAAAAAAATCACCCTGCTGATGTTTATATCCGTCCAGCTTCCACTTCTGTTTGACCGTTGCCGCAGATGCTTGAGTAGCAAACAGACAGACTACGGCGCCGACCAGCCAGATTCGCAAACCCGTACTTTCTCGCCGCATCATTCGATCACCCCGCCGCCATCCTGTTCTGAACGCGCCATCACCTTGCGAATACCACCGGAACCCGGTGCGCTAACCACGCCGTCTCGCTCCATCTGCTCCACCAGTCGGCTGGCCCGGTTGTAGCCGATGCGCAAATATCGCTGCACCATGGATACCGAACACTTGCCCTTTTCAATCACCATGGCGACTGCCTCATCATATTTTTCATCATGTTCGTTGCCGCCGGGGCCAGCACCGGCATCGCCATCAGCATCGCTCGGCGCTTCAAACACTTCCTCACGATAATCCGGCTCGCCCTGCCCCTTCAAATGATCGACCAGATCCATCACTTCGGCATCCGATACAAAGGCACAATGCACCCGATTCAGATCGCGCCCGCCGCTTAAAAACAGACTGTCGCCCATGCCCAGCAACTGCTCGGCGCCCATCTGATCCAGAATGGTGCGCGAATCAATTTTGGAGGAGACCTGAAATGACAACCGGCTCGGCAAATTGGCCTTGATCAGGCCGGTAATCACATCCACGCTGGGACGCTGGGTGGCCAGAATCAGATGCAGCCCGGCCGCTCTCGCTTTCTGGGCGATGCGACAAATGGCCTGCTCCACCTCTTTGCCGGCCACCATCATCAGGTCGGCCAGCTCATCAATAATAATCACGATTTGAGGCAGCCGTTCAGCCCCATCCTGCTGTTTTGAAGCCGCCTTGTTATAACCTTCCAGATTGCGTACTTTCGCTTCGCTCATCAGCTGATAACGGCGTTCCATTTCATACACCGCCCAGTTCAGCGCCTTGGCCGCCTTGTGCGGATTGGTCACCACCGGCACCAGCAGATGCGGAATATCATCGTACATCGATAGTTCCAGCATCTTCGGATCGACCAGAATCAGACGCAAATCCTGTGGCGATTTGGTCATCAGAATCGAACATATCATGGTGTTCACCGCCACCGATTTGCCGGAACCTGTGGTGCCAGCTACCAGCAGATGTGGCATTTTGGCCAGATCCGCCACCACCGGCTGGCCAGAAATATCGACGCCCAGTGCCAGAGGCAAGCTCAGATGCTTATTAGAAAACTCGCGGCTGGAGAGCACCTGATGCAACACCACCATTTCACGCGTCTCGTTGGGAATCTCGATACCAATCACATTCTTGCCGGGAATATTACCGGCCACGCGTACGCTGATCGCAGCCATCGAGCGGGCAAGATCATCCTGCAGGGCGACAATTCGATTAATCTTGGTGCCGGGGGCCGGTTCCAGTTCAAACTGGGTCACTACGGGGCCGGGCTTCACCGCGACCACCTGCCCTTCAACCCGATAATCCAGCAGTTTTTTCTCCAGCATGCGCGCGATTGCCTGCAATGCAGCCGGGTTATGCTCGCGCTGCCGACCCTCGCCACGATCAAAAATATTCAGCGAAGGCAGCTTATAGCCCGAATCCGCTGGTTCCTTAAAGGCCAGCTTGGTCTGCTGCTCCTGCTTGGCCCGACGCGATACGCTCACCTTGGCCGGTTTGCTCACATCAGCTTCGGATTCAGCAATGTGAACAGGCCGTTTTTTACGCGTCTGTTTGCGCGTTTCACGCGCCTCAATGCGATCTTTTCGATCCGCAGCTTTGGAAAAAACCTGACTTATAATCCCGCCCATCCAGACTGTTGCAACCCGCAACCATCCATACAGCGTGCGCAGCAGTTTCAACAATGACCAGTGCGATGCCGCCACCAGCGCGCTAAGTAACAGGGTGATCAGCAACAGATCCCGACCAATATCACCCAGCGATGCCGACAGGGCCTGCACCAGCATCGCGCCGAGCGCTCCGCCTGCGCCGGCTGGCAGCGCCAATACATCCAGGCTCGAGCCGGAAACAATATGCGCCTGACAGACCGCCGCCATTGCCAGCACCACCGGCAGCCAGAATAGCGATGTCCATCCTCCCAGATAGGGGGATCTGCCCCACGCCATACGCACAGCCAGCGCGCCCAGCAACAGCAGCCACAACCATCCTGCATAACCGAACAGTTGGTAGAAAAAATCAGCCGCATAAGCGCCGACAATGCCGGCCAGATTCAGCACCGCCGCGCCGGTTTCATGATTAAGAGATGGATCAGCCGCTGTAAAACTGAACATCGCCAGCATCAGCATGATCGCTACGCCGCCAATCAGCAGTGCCCCCGACTCACGCACAAGCATACGCACTTCCATCGTTATACCGCCAGCACCACAGGCACCACCATCGGTCTACGCCCGATATGTTTCCTGCACCAGCGACGCAAAAACAGCCGGACTTCTTCACCGGTCGCATCAATATCGGCCAACAGCTCCTTATCCATATTTTCAAGAAACTGCTGCAGCGCAGCTGAAGCTCTGGCCAGCACATCATCGCTGACCGATTCATGCAACACGCCGCGCGCCGCCAGTTCCGGCGCATCCAGCAGTTTGCCCTCATGCCTGCTGAGCAGAATGGTGGCGGAAATCATGCCATCTTCGGCCAGCACCCGCCGGTCGCGCAACACAATGCCGTCAATTTCGTCACGAATCTCGCCATCGACAAATACCGCGCCGGAATGAAAACCCGGCCCGGCCTGAATTGTATCGCGATCCACTTGCACGCACTGACCATTCTCGGCAATGATGGTATGATCAAAAGGGATGCCGGTCGCCAGCGCCAGATCGCGATGCTCGATCAGATTCCGGTATTCCCCGTGCACCGGATAGAAAAATTTCGGACGGGTCAGTTGCATCATCATTTTCAGTTCATGCGCCTGTGCATGGCCGGAGACATGCAACGGCGCCTGCCGGGCATGCATCACGCGCGCCCCGCGCCGATAGATATGATTATACAGACCGGCGATAATGCGCTCATTACCGGGAATATTGCTCGATGAGAAAATGACCATATCACCTTGGCCAAGCGTGACGCCCTTGAAACGCCCCTGCGCCAGCCGCGCCAGCGCCGCCCGCGATTCGCCCTGTGAACCTGTTGCGATAATCAGCAGTTCATGATCTGGAACACTGGCACACTGCTTGATATCCACCATCACACCAGCCGGTACATTCAACCGGTTCAGCGTATGGGTGATGTCCATATTGCGCTCCAGACTACGTCCGGCCACCGACACCTTGCGCCCATTGGCCACGGCCGCATCGACGATCTGCTGAATACGAAACATATTGGAGGCGAATGTGGTGACAATCACCTTGCCCTTGCACTGGCTCACGGCCTGTTTCAGAGCTGGCCCCACAATACGTTCGGATGGGCCGCTACCAGAGCGCGTGGCGTTGGTAGAATCCGAAGCCAGCAGAAGCACACCTGCATCGCCGAGTTGTGAGAAACGGTGAAGGGCTGTTGTTCTGCCATCAATCGGGGCCGGATCAATCTTGAAATCTCCGGTATGCACAATCACGCCGAGCTTTGTGTGAATCGCAATGGATACAGCATCCATAATCGAATGCGTTACCGGTACGCCCTCCACTCTGAACGGCCCCACGTCAACCTGCTCACCATTCTCGGGCAGCGCTCTCAAATCACCCTTATAGCCGCGCTCGCTCAACTTGGTTCTAACCAGCGCCAGTGTCACTTCGGTGCCATACACCGGCAACTTCAGTTTCGGCAACAGGTGCGGCAAGCCGCCGATATGATCTTCATGACCATGGGTGAGCAGCAGGGCATGGATATTCAGCCCCAGCTCATCCAGAGCAGAAATATCCGGCACCACCACATCCACGCCGTGCTGACCAGGCTCAGGAAACCCCATGCCGCAATCGACAATCACCGCATCATCATCAATGGCATACACCATCATATTTTTACCGAATTCGCCTACTCCCCCAAACGGGAAACAGCGCAGTACCGGATCACTCATGCAAACTCCTCATATTCAAACACAAACAACAAATGCTATAAGATACATTATCAACCACCGTGTTCTCTGTCACAACCCATGATCATTAATCTAACCCGACGTAGCCGGAACCAATTGAAAAATCTAGCCACTGATTACACGAATTACACTTATTAAAACCTTCAAATCCCCTTCTGCATATTGCCTTCAATTCGTGTTCATTCGTGTAATTCGTGGCTCGTTTTAGCTTTTCGATTTTCAAGCTGCGCCACGGCTGCCCGGTTTGATAGCAGGCAATGTGCCCTGCTTGCATATCGGGCAATCATCAGCGGCGTATGTTTCCACATTCAGTTCAATGGTGGTGGCATACGGCACGTCAAAACGATTCTGCTCATCCGGAGCGCGATCCACCACAGCGAGCATCTGTACCGGCTTGCCGCCATGCTGGCGCACCACTGCCATGCATTCGCAGACAGAGCCGCCAGTTGTGATCACATCTTCCACCACCAGTACTCTGGCCGCATCGGCAATAGAAAAACCTCGACGCAGTTGCATCTCCCCCTCTTTACGCTCGGTAAATATAAACGGTTTATTCATCAACCGCGCAACTTCCTGACCAATCACCAGCCCACCAATAGCCGGCGACACCACCAGATCAATCTGATCCGCATCATCTACTTTAGCAATGAGCGCCTCGGCCAGCGCCGTAGCGTGATCGATATTCATCAACACCAGCGCCGATTGCAGATAGCGCGCCGAATGGCGGCCACTGGAGAGAATAAAATGACCGTTTAACAATGCTCCCGCATTTTCATACATATCTAAAATTTCATGTTCGTTCATCATTCATCCTTTTTTTCTTCCCTCTGCGTAACTCTGCGTACTCTGCGGTGAATGCCTTTTGCAGATTTGTTTCATCAGCGAGCAAACTACGCCTGCGAATCATTGCGCGGCAGTGTAACAGCTTCCCCCTCAAGGCTGAACCTTGCACCTGTACCATTTGTGTTATTTCACATTCGGCACGTTCCCAAAGTCGGCATGAGATGACAAAAGCGCTGCACTACGTAGCATATCGAACTTATGACAATTCCTGTAGCTATCCTCGGGGCGACCGGTTACACCGGCGCTGAACTGATTCGCCTGATCGAAAACCATCCCGATTTTGAGGTGATACATCTGGGTGCGCACTCCCAGGCCGGAAAACTGGCCGGTGCAGTGCTACCCGGTTGCGCCGGCCCTGTCGCCAACATGACACTGGCCGCCGCAGATGCGGTTCTGCCGGAAGCCGTGCAACTGGTGTTTACCGCCCTGCCCCACGGTGCTGCGGCGGGCAGTGTTTATGCAGCTCTGGAATCTGGTAAAAAAGTCGTCGATCTCTCAGCCGATTTTCGCCATAAATCTGCTGATGTATACAGAGCGGCCTACGGCGCTGATCACCCGCATACAGAACTGTTTGACGAAGCAGTGTACGGCCTGTGTGAATTTTCCCGAACGGATATAAGCGGTGCAAGACTGGTCGCCAATCCGGGCTGCTACCCGACATCCACCCTGTTGCCACTGATTCCGTTACTGCAGGCAGAGGTTGTTGATACCACATCTATCATAGTCGATTCCAAATCGGGTGCATCCGGGGCCGGCCGCAGCGCCAAAACCGATCTGCTCTATTGTGAATTGAATGATTCCGTCAAAGCCTATGGTTTGCCAAGACACCGGCATGCATGGGAGATGGAAGAGTGGTCTGAGAGTTTCGGAGGACAAGCCGTCAACATTCGCTTTGTGCCGCATATCCTGCCCATGAGCCGGGGCATGTTGACGACGCTGCATTTAAGCGGCCATCACGCCAGCAAGTGGCATGCGATCCTGTCTGACAGATATGCTAATGAAGTCTTTGTTCGAGTATTGCCCGAAGGGATGCTGCCATCCACCGCCGGCGTCTCCGGCAGTAACCGCTGCGATATCGGTCTGTCTGTGTTGAGCAATCATGAAGTAGTGATTGTCAGCTGCATTGACAATCTGCTCAAAGGCGCAGCCGGCCAGGCCATCCAGAATGCCAATCTGATGTTCGGACTGGATGAAACAGCCGGCCTTTCCATCCACGCGATCTGGCCATAAATGCTCTAGGGTCGGCCGATTGAAAAATTCAAGAATGCGCTTGCTTGTAACGCTGGTGGTATTGGCAACTACTGCGGTAGCCATCGGTCTGTTGTTTCACTCCGGTGAAGCCTCCGACATCAAACAGCAAGTGATCATATTGCAGGGAAAGCAAGTTGAGTTAAGTGGAAATCTAGCCAAAACCGAAGCGTTGCTCTCCATGCGCAACACGCAAATTAAAAGCATGCAACAGC
>JALUWF010000328.1 GCA_027019785.1 Mariprofundus sp.
CGGCGCCGGAGCAACCATTATGATTAAATCCTATCTACACTGGCATCCCGAGATTGCAGTATCCGCCTTCATTGCCGAAACAGCCGATATTATCGGACGCGTGGATATCGGGGCTGATGCCAGCATCTGGTACCAGAGTGTGCTGCGCGGTGACGTACATGATATTGTCGTAGGCGAGCGCTCCAATATTCAGGATCACTGCCTGCTGCACACCAGCGACGGCGTTTCTCCATGCATGGTCGGCAACGATGTCACCGTCGGCCATCGGGTGATCCTGCACGGTTGTGAAATTCAGGATTTCTGTCTGGTCGGCATGGGTTCAATTATCATGGACCAGGCTGTGCTGGAAAGCGGTTGCCTGCTGGCCGCCGGTTCGCTGGTCACCGAGCGCAAGGTGTTAAAAGGCGGTTACCTTTATGCCGGCTCGCCAGCGCGCGCGATACGCCAGTTGCACGATGAGGAAACACAATTCCTGCAACGCTCGGCAGCCCATTATGTCGAAGTCGCCCGCAATCATCAGCATGGGTAACACCCTCCACCGCTACGCCGCCATTGATATTGGCTCCAATACATTTCGATTGCTGATTGCCGACCCTGCCAATCCAGGTGAAAAAACTCCCTGGCGCACCATCTATTACACCCATCGCATCATTCGCCTCGGCGAAGGACTGCACCATTCAGGACGGCTGGCCGACATCGCCATGCGGCGAGGCATGGTCGCATTCTCCGATTTTGCCGAACTGATAGCGCGTTTTCAGGTGCCGCCCGAACATATTGCAGCCACAGCCACTGCAGCCATGCGGGAAGCGGAGAATGGCGCGCTGTTCCGTGACGCTGTCGCAGCGCAAACTGGCATTGATATTCGCATGATTGATGGTGAAACCGAAGCTCGCATGTCACTGAACGGCGCAGCCGCTGTACTGCTTGAACGTACGCGAACAGATATGCTGCTGTTTGATATCGGCGGCGGCAGTACCGAATTTATCCGTGCTACCAATGGTGCGTGTCACGATGCCATCAGCCGCAAAATGGGCGTGGTTCGACTGGTGGAAGCGCATCTGCACAGCGATCCGCCATCGTCATCCGATTACAGCGCCATGCTGGCCACTGCCGACGCCCATCTGTCCAAAGTCGAAGCCTCCTGGCCTGACCGACAACCGCCTGCCGCGCTGGTCGGCACCGCCGGCACCGTCACCACGCTGGCCGCCACCGAACTCGACCTGTGCCCATACGACGCCGATATCATCAACAATCACCGCATGAGCCGGGCATCATTTGAGGCGCTGCGCGACCGCCTGCTGGATATGGATCAAGCACAGCGTCAGGCTATTCGCACCATCGAAGCGGGTCGCGGCGATCTGATTGTAGCGGGGCTGGCGATTATCGAAGCGGTCATGAAACGCTGGCATTATGATGACATGATCGTCGTAGATGCCGGCTTGCTGGAAGGGGCATGGCTGGAGATTTCACAGTCAAAATAACGGAAGGAACCGAAAACACCCCTGAGGAATTAAATAGTTACCTTTTGAGTATATCGAACGCCTGGCAACCCATTGAAATCATTGTCTGCCTCCCGTTCGATATGGGTGTCAATGCCGTGCAAAAAACCCCGCATGGATTGCATCGTGCGAACAGGAATCAGTTCGATTCGACCACGGTAGGGGATAACTTCCAGTTTTTCACCAGTGGTGATTTCCAGTGACTTACGCACCTTGCTTGGGATGAAAATTTGATATTTGGGGGAAACTGTTACAGTTTGCATAGTAGAATCCTTATGGATATAGATTTCACAAAACAATATATTATTGATATTAAAACCGCAATACGTATTTCAGCGCATGTATTTCAGCGCATGTCGGCAGTTGATTCCAACAGTATTCAACTCAGCTAAAAGTCAGCTGTAGCGCTTGAATTCAGCGAACGAATTAAGAAAAGAATACACTGTACCCGCCTCCCTGTCCAAGCCCCGCCTCCATAAAATCAAAAGATTATCACCACAGAGGACACAGAGAGCACAGAGGAGGTCAAAATCTTTATGTTTTGGTTTTCTCTGCTTTTCCTCTGTGCTCTCTGTGTACTCTGTGGTAAAGGCTTTTGACTCACTTCTTTTTTGTGCAAGAAAAATAGCTGTCGGCGCGTTGTTGGGCGGCGTCCATGGCCTGTTGGGCGCGGCTGCGCGCTGCTTCGATATCGTCATCCGGAGCAACCGGCACCGGGTCGCCGAATACGAATACGCCGCGCGTGAACGGTTGCGGAATATAAAACCTATCCCATGAGTTGATGCGCCAGTGGCGTTTGGTGGCATAACAGATCGGCACGAAAGGCAGCCCTGTTTTCATCGCCAGACGCATTGTACCTTTCTTCACTGTCTCGCGCGGCCCATTTGGGCCATCAGGGGTGATGCACAGATGCTTGTGCTCCTCTTTCACCGCTTTAATCATATTGCGCATGGCTTTGACCCCACCGCGCGTAGAGGAACCGCGAATGGTGGGGATGCCCAGCATATTCATGGTATCGGAAATAAAACCACCATCTCGATGTTCGGAAATCAGCATATAACCGGGCCAGTTTTTGCATGACGTGCGCGGCATCATCAACATGCGGGCATGCCAGAAGGCGTAGAGATAACGCTCCGGCTGGCCCGGTTGATAGGCGTTGCCAATCACCTGCCAGCGAATAGAGTGAAGCAGAAACAGATAAATGAGCTTGATCAGGCGCGGCACCAACCAGATCACCAGACGACCTTTCACCTATATATCGGTCTCAAGCGCCGCTTCATGCATCCGGCTATCGAACTGCAAATGATACAGTTCAGCATACAGTCCACCTTGCTCCAACAGCTCATCGTGCCTGCCCATCTGCACAATCCGTCCGTCATCAAGCACCACAATGCGATCTGCATGGCGAATCGTTGACAGGCGGTGAGCAATCACAATCACTGTGCGCCCCTGCATCAGATGATCAATGGCATGTTGCACCAGACGTTCCGATTCTGAATCCAGCGCACTGGTCGCTTCATCAAGAATCAGAATCGGCGCATCCTTCAACAAGGCTCTGGCCATCGATAAACGCTGACGCTGGCCTCCTGAAAGAATGACGCCGCGCTCGCCAATCAGCGTATCATAACCCTGCGGCAGCTTTTCAATAAATTCATGCGCATTGGCAGCTCTGGCCACGGCTTCCACCTGCGCCTGATCAAGGGTTGAGTGACCATAGGCTATATTGTTGAGCACCGTATCGTTGAACAGAATAATTTCCTGCGTCACCAGCGCAATCTGACTGCGTAAGGAAGACTGCGTCAACTCGCGCACATCCATGCCATCAATGGTGAGACGGCCTGCCGTGGCATCCATGAATCGGGGCACCAGATTCACCAACGATGTTTTGCCCGCCCCACTGCGACCCACCAGCGCCACCACTTCGCCAGCAGCTACCGAGAATGTAATATCATTGAGCACCGCTCTATCCGTACCCGAATATGTCAAGCCCAGTTGCTCAAACCTGATGACATTGGAGAATGGCGGCAATACACGCGCCTGTGCATGATCCTCTACTTCAATCGGTACATCCAGCAGTTCAAAAATACGTTCACTGGCCGCTAAACCCTGCTGAATATCGTTGTTGGCGCGGGAGAGGCGCTTGACCGGTTCATACAACATAATCACCGCAGCCAGGAATGAGACCAGCGTGCCCGCCGTTGTTTCGCCCGAAGCCACCCGCATGCCGCCATACAATAGCACGCCGGCAATGCCGAAGCCGGCCAGCAGCTCCATAATTGGAAAGGAGAGCGCATTAACCCGAAACACCTTGAGCTGATGGGAAAAGAAATCACCGGTTAATTTGCGGAAACGCCCCTGCTCATAATCTTCCATACCGAAGGCCTTGACCACCCGGATACCGCCGACCGTCTCTTCCAGAAGGCTTGTCAGATCACCCATGGCAGCCTGCCCGTCCAGCGTAGCATGACGCATCTTGCGCCCAAAACGCGCAATCGGATAAATCACCGCCGGGAATACCAGCATGGTGATCAACGCCAGCAACCAGTCCTGCACAAACACCACCCCGACCAGAAACACAATCGAAATCGCATCGCGCATCAGCGCAGTGACCGCTGTACTGACTGCAGACTGCACGAGTGTCACATCGTAGGAAAGCCGCGCCAGCAGTTCGCCTGTTTTGCGATGGGCGAAAAAAGACAATGACTGTGCGGTAAGTCGCTGATACAACAGATTACGCAGATCAAAAATCACCTTCTGACCAATATAACCCATGCTGTAGGCCTGTCCGAAATAGGCGACGCCCTTAACCAGATAGAGCCCAATCACCAGCAAGGGAATCACATAAATCAGATGCCCGCTCTTGCCCGACAGCGCTTCATCCAGCACCGGCTTCAACAACCAGGCCATCGCAGCAGTACAGGCAGCCAGAATAATCATACAGACAATGGCAATGCTTAAACGCCCTTTATATGGCGTCAGGAAACCGAGTAGGCGACGATACAGATCGCGGGAAGAATACACAGTCAGGGTTACCTGTTTTTAATCATGGCAATCATTTTGCCTGGATCAACTGCAGATGTTAACGACGGTTTTACACGGCTGCTTTCAGCCTTTCTCAAACGTCCCATTTTACGAAAGAAATCTACACTGGCATGAAATAACGCCGTAGCAAGCTGACTCTGGTGCTTTCGGCTCTTCAGCACTTTTTCACGTTTTGGGTTGGAAATATAATCCAGTTCGACCAGCACACTGGGAATTTCCATCGCTCCGAGCACAAAAAATCGTGCCCGTTTCGGTTTGGAATATTTAATCGGGCCAACCCTCTTTAATCGGTTCAACATATCTTCAGCCAGAATTTGCGAACTGTTCAAACTATCGCGCCGGAACATATCACCAAGAATCTTGCTCACCAGCGGATCATCCGCCTGCCCGACCGCCACGCCGCCAATCTGATCTGCCGCATTTTCCTTGGCCGCCAGTGCTTTGGCCGCCCTGCCCTGGGTTGCGCCGCGCTCCGACAGGGTATAGGCGCTGGCACCTTTTACCGTGCGTGTTCGCACCGAATCGGCATGGATGCTGATCATCATATCCGCATGCATTTTGCGAGCCAGATAGACACGCCGTCTGAGCGGCACAAAATAATCGCCCTTGCGAATCAGGATGGCCTTCATGCCGGGCTGAGCGTTGATTTTACGTGCCAGCTTTTTGGCCACAGCCAGCGTAATATTTTTTTCCATCACCCTGTGCGGCCCGATCGCGCCCGGATCTTCACCGCCATGGCCGGCATCTACGGCAATCACAATGCCCTGCTTGCGATATCCGGCACCCGGCGCAGGCCGGTGCATTTTTTTGCGGCGCATCAGATCAACAACGAGTCGATACGGTTTCCCGTGTAACGGCTTGAGCAAAAATGAACGCGGCTGTACCTTTTCCTTCACATCCACCACTATGCGCAAGCCGTGATCACCGGAGACACCGTGGCGCATGCTCTGAATGACCGGACCAGGCAGCGCCAGCTTGCTGATATCCGCCTTCAGGCTGGCCTGCTGCATATCGATCACAATACGTTCCGGCTTGTGCAGCCGAAACAGTTTATAACTCATTTTATGATTCAGATCAAAAACCAGACG
>JALUWF010000329.1 GCA_027019785.1 Mariprofundus sp.
AGCTGGGATTACACCTAAATAAAGTTCTGGAGAAGCAATAGCAGCTGTAGACGTTGTGGCTTCAAATACACTATCCCCGATAACATGAGTGGTAATAACAGTTGTGTTTATACCTCGCACAATACCAGTTAATGTCGTAGCAGTTTTACCACCGTATGACATTTGTTCTGTTCCTATACCAATTATTCCACTAGCTGGAAAATAGGTTGTATCCGAAACAGTTATGGTTGTGTCCGCAACAGCAACATTTGCAGTTAAAGTTGTTGCAATTACTCCGAAAATAAAATCTATACTAGCATTGGATAATGTCAAATCATCAATTACGGATGAAATAATATGGGCCGAAACAACTGTACCATTTGCACCGCGAGTTAATCCGGTAAAAGTGTTAGCAATTAAATCCCGACCAGTGTATAATATTTCCTCGGTATCAATCAATAATGTTCCAGACAAAGGAAATAAACTTACATCAATAGCAGATATAAATGTATCCGAAATGGCAATAACTATCGAGGTCGTAGTTGTTATACCGGATTTACGAACGGTTGGAATGATATGGGTGGAAGTATTCGTGACCATAGAAACCGACGGGGAAGCAACTGAAACAGATGCGAATGCTGGAGCAATGGTATATGATGAAATGTCTTCAAATGATTCCAAAGAGATAATTGTAAATGGTGCAATTGTATTATGATGATATGTCAATCTAACCGACACATATGGAACTTTATTGGTTACTTGTATATTATTTACATCTTTTGAGTTAACAGTTGTATAATAAAACAACGAATTGTCATTAAGACTATAACCACGATACGACCTAAATAATGTATCGTATTTATAATAAAATGGAGAAATGACATTGGACCCATTAAGAGTTGCGGTCGGATGGTAAACTACAGAATTCCCTAGCGTGTCCGTATATTTAGTAGTCTCAAAAATAGTGGCTTCGATAGGCATAGTCGAAACTGAATATGGGAGGTCATACTTATTCGTTAATGGTATGTATAAATACATTGTATTACTTGCCAATAACACTTTACCAAATGAGACATAATGATCTTTGAACGATGCCGATAAATAATTATTATAATCTAAATCCGTAATTAGGTAATCATTACTTT
The DNA here is from genome assembly GCA_027019785.1 of Mariprofundus sp. Lineage (GTDB taxonomy): Bacteria > Pseudomonadota > Zetaproteobacteria > Mariprofundales > Mariprofundaceae > Mariprofundus. Next base: position 1,125 of record JALUWF010000329.1, read on the forward strand.
GAATATATTTAATTAGAGCTTGCCTTAATGTACCACCAGTCAATACATCAGCACCACCAGTCGAGGTATTGATCGTAGGTGTTGCAAATTTACTCAAATCGATAATCGAAGAGATAACGCCAGTCGAGTAAGTGTCAGTAATAATTGCTGATTGGGTATAACCCGTTAATGGTGTTATTTTCGATGTTATATTATTCGACGGTGTGATGTTGCCGGCTGAACCTTTACTGGTCTGTAACAAGATGGTCAATATTGATCCAGATGGAATATACGCTCCATTAACACCAGATCCTAATTCGAGATTCAGGGTATTGTTCGGCCCTAATGTTTCAAATATAACAGTGCTTGTTGGACCATATATCGATTTATCATTTGAAATTGTATATTGTGTAGAGACATTCGTATTCGAGTTCAATACAGATACCGTTAAACCACTGATCATATCATTTATCACCAATGGGATAGATAATAGGTAATGGGTTCCTGGGGTATAATATGGAACGGTATATGTTGATTCCGTAGTCGTCGATTGTGTCGCAGCAATAATCGGTAAAGTGGCCAAATCTAATGTCATCGAAACTGTTTTCTGAGCACCTGGTTCGATGATTTGTGCATCATATGATACAATAACACCATTTACGATTCTAGCGTCGATATTGTATAAACTATTCAAAGAATATATTGTTGAATTAGAGTCAATACCAATTGGTAATGTAGACCCAATAACGGAAGTGCTTGATCCAAATGTAATATTTCTCGACATTAACCCACTCTGTGGAGTTGGTAACAATGCTAAATCGAATTTAAAAGATCCATCCACAACAGTAGACGGTGTAGCAAACGAGGCTTGATAATTATGTAAAGCAGAATGAAATTGTAAATTTAAATTATCGATCGCCGTACTTGGAAATGCCTCATTAAATAAACCATCATAATATTGTTTAACATCAAATTGCGTATTACCTAATACATTTAAAATAAAACCAATAAACCCGGTCTTATTCAATTTGAAGTTATTAGACCCTAACTGTGTTTTAAGTTCAGTAAAGTAAAAGTCAATAAATTCGGCCGGGGTTTTTAATATTGGAAGTGCCATGAATTGAATCTCCAGTAGTTACTTTGGTGGTGGGAGTGTATCGGATGGACCGTAATGATGTTGAGCAGCATTGGCTTTAGAAAGTGTATCAACAGACACGAGTTCACGATTATATTTGGCCAATAGACCCTTGGCTTCATCCCAAATAGTTTTATTGTCGGCCGTAGTACTGTAAACCTGAGTTTGTGATTTCGGATGGACCACCTCGAAATATGAACATGTATAGTTAATGTTCTGCATTGTTAATTCATTAGTAGCACGAGTACCTAATACTTCTTTAACGGGTAACCCTAATGGAAATATTCCAGTGGCTTTACCAACCATAGATGGTAGTGTATCAAATCCATCCATAGTCGCATCATACTTTAATACATATAAGGATGTGGCGTAGTCTAATGCCCCAAAACTTTCATTTGTCGGATCAATATATATAGGGTCTGGTTTGATATCCCCCCATAGCTGATTGTAAATATATTCAATCCAAATATTATGTAATGAATTAATGTCCTGGTTTGAATTATCTAAATATGTAATGTTTATTTCTCCGGTTGCTACTTTAGTAGTAGCATATGCCATACTCACAGAGGCTTGGGTATTAACCGCTTCGGTATTGATTGTAATTGCTGGTGGTGTGAACTCTAAACCAAAAAATACAATGTTTTTACATATATCATCGACACTTTGTTGAACATCTTTTGGCATACCGGACAGATGCGGTGGTTGCATTATAATAAATGTATAACCACTAATGTCTGGATTATATGCGCCTAGCGGAGCTTGTTCTAAAACTTGAGTGGAATCATGACCAAACAAATACGTATTTATATAATCCGCCACTCCAGGTGGATTTCTACTCGCCGACGAGGATGCGAATTTATTAAATGCTGACAGCTGTTGCGGATCTGGACCAGTAGTGATCAATCCACCTAAATAACTAGTCATAAATTATCCCCTCGTATTACATACAACTTGTCGAATATTATATGCAACCGCATAAATTAAAACTGCTCTATAACTAGCTTTTCTTGGAAGAGACCACTTTTCATATGGTAGCTTACTCGTAAAATTTTCTTTGAATATATCCGAGATAATTTTATCGGCCAAATCTGTTTTGATTTTAGAAACCAACATGTTATTCTTCGATACTACTATACGGGATCGAACCAATGGATAAAATTCAGAAGTACAAATTTTATTTAAGTGTTGGTTCATTCTAGTTAAAATCAACGAGACCATATCTTCAATTAAATTCTTATATTTCGGTTTATAAAAAGCTTTTAATAAAGTATCTACGATTGTTTGTTTAACACCAATAGTAGTCGCTTTAATAACGGCGTCAAATTCTTTATCATATTCAGGATCGAAAGTTGATATAATTAAACGGGTAACATCTTTTGTAATCTCAACAGTAGAATGCACGGATGTAAAATCTTCGATACCACTCTCAGCATCGCTGGATGTTGCAATTTTAATGCGTTTGTTATTCTTATGAGCATCATAATACCACGCTGCTAATCCAGCTTTATGGGATTTAGTATTAGTTTTTAAATCTACTGTATTGTTTTTATAAAATAATGCAAACACTCTCGAATATACCTGATCATTTACACGTTTAGAAATTAATGAATCCCGCTTGGTTGCCTCGAAATATTTCTTAATAATACCCGGTGTTAAATGCTTTTCAATTAACTGTAATGGATTACTATATTTGGATACTGTATATTGTTTAGACGGTATATGGGCAATAACATATGACATTATTTCCGGATTGCATTCTAGCTTCCAGGTTTTCTTATGGATAGCCGTCCAATTTCTAAATAATAATAATTGAATAGCATATGACGCCAACGCTTTATCGTTAATCATGGCAGCATAATTATAAACTAATGCTAGGGTCAATATATATGATGAACCTTTGACCCTAGCATTGGCTGGTTGTTCCCATGCAGTTTCCATTCCAACCTTTATTTCAGCTTCACTCAAACCGAGTAATGGTGGAATAAGTTTTAAAAACTCAGATCTCGGCACAATAAAGGACATACAATACCCTTTGACACTTGCCGATTTGTTTGCAATATTGGTAACGTTCGAAACAATATTGCGCATCTCTATATTGAGTTTGCGATTGAAATTTTTACTGTTAGAAGCTTTATCTGAAATCTTTAATAGTAAATCATCGATCGGGTTTCTAGACATTGTAAAGCTCCTAAAGGTGGGTTAAATAGTAAGTGCTATAATTTGAGCGGTATTATGGACGTCAGTGCAGTATTTGGTATATGATTCTTTGAGCATGTCCAAATCAAAGAAGTCTTTATAGTAGTCGGAGGATAGGCAATCTTCATAATACAAATTAACATATACAGATGAATGTAAATGTTTAATCAAGTTTTCAATAACCGTCGTTTTATAAGCGAGATCAACAGCAACTTCAGTATCAACAGAATATTCATCGACAAAACTTTCGGCTAACGGAACAACTAGGTCTTTGTATTTTTCTTCACGTTTGGCAGCGCTTAATGCAAATAGATTAGTCCGCAAAAAACTTTCAATAATGGTTGACCCTTTGGAAATATTCGTGGATGAGCTGTTATTCAAAACTTCATGCTCAGAAAAATGATTAAGAACAGGAGAAACATTTAATACTTTATAGAAATGAATTTGCGACTCCACCATTTCAGAAATGGCAGCGGAGACTTCATCTGTATTTTCAACTTTTTTCAACAAGGTTTCATAGAAAAATGCATCAGACTTAAGTTTAGTGTCCATAACGGTTTCAGAAAACTCTTCAATTAAATCGCGTTTACGCTTAGCGTTACTCGCAGAATCCACATTTTCGGTCAATACTTTTTGCTGGGTGCGTTTAGAACGAATACGCTCTAATGCGGATGCTGCTGCAGAAACAGATTCATCCTGAGAGAGTGCTAGGTTAAAATCTAGTGAACTCATAGTTTACTCCTAATATTTTATTAGCGCTTAATACGCTTTAAGAAACTCGGTTTGAGTTGTTACATAATTGGCCAATGTTGATTTCGTTATCTTTTGAACGTTATTAGAAAACATCCATTTATAGTAAACCGTATTTCCATCAATAACCATTATGTTTCGAAGTCCTAATTTGTTTGCAACTGTTCCAACTAATTTGAATTCAGATACTCTTCCAGCTACCTGTAATTCGCTGTCGAAAGTATCCGGGTTATTTACCAAGTTAGAAAAATTCCTGGCGGATAGCACCGCATAAATAGAGCGGAGGGTTTCGATTGGTAAAACCAAACAATAGTTTGGGAAAGACATTACACCCTGGCGTTTAACTTCAACTTCGGAAGCAAGCTCACCCGTATATTCACAAAAATAACTATAAAACGTATACAATGCCATGAATTTTGTAATCTCTGAAATTGCACTTGAAATAGTACTAATAAATTTCGAAGCATCTCTATTTCCACCAGTCAATATTCCAAACCGTCGAGAAACAATATGTTCATATTTATTAGTAAATGTTGAATCGGTTTTAAATCCTTTAATGATTGTAGATTCAATTCGATCCCGATAGGATTTAATAAGTACCTCAGAATTAATATCCGCACCAGTTAAATTCGTATCCGTATATTTAAGGGTATCATCTATAAACCCTTGTATCATCTTGGATAACGGAGTCATCGCGGATGCAACTTCAACTACCCCGGATGAAAAATCAGCTAAAGCATTAGTATCGCCTCTTACAGAGAAACTTAAGCTGCTCAATTTAGTAAGTAAATTCGAGATATTAATCTGAGAATTGGCCTTACATGATTTCTCTAATGTTTTAAATAGCACATCACTACTACTAATGGTTTGGGATTGAACCGCATTCACTAAGCCTTGCATTAAACTTGTAATCAGAGAGTTTGTATCGTCTATCACAGTATTAGCAGCGGTGGTTATAATAGCGGATACGTTAATTTCATCGTTAGATGCCACAGAATGTAATGTGGATTGAATTAAAGTCAATACATAATTGGACATCAATGAAGCAAACAAAGCGTTAGTATTAGTAATGACGGCTTGACTAGAACCCAATGTAGCAATGGTTGCAGCCGATAAAGTAGTATCCATAGAGGACGTAATTCCAGTATTCTCATCCCATTTACCAATATCTAAAACTTTCTCAAAGGTATAGAATGCTTGAGCCATTGGATCACGAATATTTTGCACATATTTAGAAATATCACCAGACTTAGAAACCGCTCCAATAAACTTTAATCTCTTTATTTCCTGGTCATCCCGTTCACCTTTTTTGTTATTGGCTTCAATTTGTTTAATAAATTCGGGATTTAAAAGTTCTGAATATGAATCTTTTGGTATATGTCTTAAAACGGCTTCTACTCGGTTGATGGCATCGGTTGAGTCCAACTTAATCTTCTGACCCATAGCCGCAAATAATATCCAATAAAGAACATCGTCCGAAATATTTTCAACTTTCGAAGCTGCAATAATTGGAATGCTTAAAAGATTCTCGAGTACCAATGTGGTTATCATTGGATTCAATTGCTTGAATTTTGGTTCGGTTTTAACTAGATTAACAAGAATATTTCGGAATTTGTCAATGAACTCCTGCTTAGTCAAATCAACACTAATATCCTCATGGATACCCATTAATGAAACCGGAGTGGAATCTTGTCCTTGAATACTAAGTTTAATCCCAGAATCTTGTTGATTGAATTTATTGGGATCTACTTTTAAAATGTTTGCATCACGACTAGTACTAGCTAATGACGTGGTAACTTTAATAGCATTAGTTAGTTTGATCTGCGAGAGATATTGGACCATCATGAACGATCTAAGACTCTCAGCAAAATTGGTGTCTATTGACTTCGATACAATAAATGGATAAATAAATGTAAGCTCATCTGTACTGGCTAAGGAGCTAATGTCGTG
>JALUWF010000330.1 GCA_027019785.1 Mariprofundus sp.
AACCCCCAAAACAAAAAAACAGAAAAAAACACTATAGGACGTATCGCCGAACTGATGTAAACGTTCCCGTGTGGGGTAATTTTCCTGGTCGAAAATTGCAAAATCCTAATCCTTGACCTAAATTTTCCCACCACAGCCACTCCGGAAAATGAGCACAAAATTGACCTTCGTGGCCCGACGGGGGCCTCTCTCGAAGGCAATTTGGGCGCGAATTGGCCGAGTAGGCATGTGGAAGGCCATGGGACCCTCGAATCATGACCAGGCTGGAGGACGGTCATAAAGGGGGCTGGAAAAGGTCAATTAGGGCCTAAGAAAACAGTAGGGCCCAGGACCCCCAAAATACCCCCTGGGACCCCCCAAAAGGCCCAAAATTGGCCCCAGACCCCGCATCAGGGGTGCCTGGCCGAGGAAAATAGGGCGATCAGAACCCAATTTCCTCATAAAAACCCGCAGTAAAAGTGTCACATCCAAGGGTACCCCCTTGGATGCACCAAAAAAGGGGGTTTTTGGGCCTTTTTGGGCCCCCCAGGGGCCCCCCAGGGGGGGGTCCCGGCTGACCCCCCTTTTGGAGCCAAAAATGGCCTATTTTGGCCCTTTTTGGGGGCACTTTGACCCCCTCGGAGGGGGGGTACGGAGGGTTTTGCCAATCGAGGAAACCCGGGTTCTGACCAACAAAGTCAATTGTATCATTATAGAGACTCAATTGACTTGGGAATCGACTCGACTGAACCCGCGCTGTAGATCGACAGAGGTTTGCCATTACTAATACACACCGACAGAGATCTAGAGACGAAGGGCACCGGGGCGGTCGATTCAACAACCTAGTATGAGGCCGAAATCCGCGCGTGATGGCGAATGCGAAGCATTATAAATAGACTTGTCTATTTATAACTCGAGAGACATGTCCCGGATGAGGGAAGTCTATACGTACTGGCGTAGAGACCCCAGGCTCAGCAGGCGAACTTGGCACGGGGGTCACCGAGCCTTTGTGGGCTTGGGGGTTCGGGCCGCGCAGAGCCAGGGTACTCCTACGGCAGGGAGTAATAGACCCTTATGACGGGGGCCCGACGGAGGGTCACCGGAGCAGGGGTGAGCCAAGCGTATGGATCACAGGAAGGCGATCCCCAGATTGGTTCCGCAACAATCCAAACCGACGACAAAG
>JALUWF010000331.1 GCA_027019785.1 Mariprofundus sp.
GTATATGACAAACCGATGATCTATTATCCGCTGTCCACCCTGATGTTGGCCGGTATCCGTGATATCCTGATCATTTCCACGCCATTGGATTTACCGAATTTTAAACGCCTGCTTGGTGATGGTGTGAAGTGGGGGTTGAATATCTCCTATGCAGAGCAACCCAGCCCGGACGGTTTGGCGCAGGCGCTGACTATTGGCCGGGATTTTATCGGTGATGATTCGGTCGCCCTGATTCTGGGCGACAACATTTTTTACGGGCAGGGCATGGTCAAGCAGTTACGGCATGCGGCGAGCCATGCTTCGGGAGCAACGGTTTTTGCTTACCGGGTGCATGATCCGGAGCGTTACGGCGTGGTTGCATTTGAGGCGGGGTACCGGGCTGTTTCGATTGAGGAAAAGCCGGCTGAACCCAAGAGTAACTGGGCGGTAACCGGCCTCTATTTCTACGATAACGATGCGGTGGATATCGCTGCCAGCCTGACCCCTTCGGCACGGGGCGAACTGGAGATTACCGATGTGAATCGACACTACTTGGCGCGAGGCGCGTTGCGGGTCGAAACACTCGGCAGAGGCGTGGCCTGGCTGGATACCGGAACGCATGAATCCCTGCTGGATGCATCGCGTTATGTGGAAGTGATCGAAAAACGGCAGGGCTTGAAGGTGTCTTGTCCGGAAGAGATCGCCTGGGAGCAGGGCTATATTTCCGATGCGCATCTGCATGATTTGGCACAATTGTTGAAAAAGAATGATTATGGCCAGTATCTGCTGCGCCGGCTGGAAGAGGGGAAGATATGAAGGTGATTGAAACAGCGCTACCTGGCGTATTGATTATCGAGCCGAAGGTGTTTGGCGATGCGCGCGGTTTTTTTCTCGAAACATTTCACAAGCAGCGCTATGAATCGGCGGGCATTCCGGGAGCGGCACTGGAATTTGTACAGGATAACCACTCCAGGTCTGCCAAAGGTGTGCTGCGCGGCCTGCATTTTCAGCTTGAGAATCCACAGGGTAAACTGGTGTCGGCCGGTACCGGCGCGGTGTTTGATGTGGCTGCCGATGTGAACCCCGATTCTGCTACGTTCGGGCAGTGGGTGGGCGTAGAACTGTCGGAAGACAATCATCGTCAGTTGTGGATTCCACCGGGTTATGCGCACGGCTTCTGCGTGCTCAGCGATATTGCAGACTTCCAGTACAAGTGCACGGCATTATATCACCCCGAATCGGATAGTGGCGTGGTGTGGAATGATCCCGATCTCGCTATTGACTGGCCGATCGATGCGCCGTTGCTTTCAGCCAAAGATATGCAGTTGCCCAGGTTGTCGGAAGCGAACAGAGAACAGTTGCCTTGAGGCTGCTGATTACCGGCGCTCAGGGGCAACTGGGGCGTGAGATGACCCGTCTGGGCAGCACGCATGTGCTGATGACAGTCGCTCATGATCAACTGGATATTAGTGATCAGGATGCTGTGCTACGCTGTTACGAGGCATTTCACCCCGATGCTGTGATCAATGCGGCGGCCTATACCGCTGTGGATCGAGCCGAATCGGATGTGGAGGTCGCATTTGCCGTAAACCGGGATGGGCCGGCCAATCTGGCGCGAGCATGCCGGCAGTGTAAGATTCCTTTGATCCATGTTTCGACCGATTATGTGTTTGACGGGACGAAAACGGAATCCTATGTTGAACATGATCCGGTAGCGCCGCCGGGCGTATATGGCGCCAGCAAATTGGCGGGAGAGGTGGCCGTTCAACAATATGCCACAAGATGGATGATTCTGCGCACCAGTTGGGTATTTTCAGCGCACGGCAATAATTTCGTCAAAACGATGCTTCGACTGGGTGCAGAGAGGAATACACTGGGTATTGTGGCCGATCAACATGGATGCCCGACTGCGGCCAGCGAGTTGGCGCGTGGCATTTATGCGGCGCTTGATGCAGGCTTGAAAAAAGATGTTTGGGGCATCTACCATTTCTGTCAGCCCGAGCCGACAACATGGTATGGCTTTGCCAAAGCTATATTTTCCGAAGCAGACAAACAGGATATGGGGTTGAAGGTTTCCACAGTGAATGCGATCACAACATCAGATTATCCCACCCCGGCGAAGCGCCCGGCCAATTCGGTAATGGATTGTAGCAAGTTTGAAGAAACATTTGATTTCAAAATCCGCCCCTGGCGTGATTCGTTGGAAGAAGTAGTGAGAGAGATGTGAGATGTGAGATGTGAGATGTGAAATGAAGCGGAAACATCATGATTTGCAGGTTTGGCAGTTGGGAATGGAGTTGGTGAAGCATGTTTATGAAATCACAAGCAGGTTTCCCGATTCTGAGAAATATGGTCTGTGTAGTAAGATGCAGCGGGCTGCAGTTAGTATCCCCTCAAACATTGCAGAAGGCGCTGCCAGAACAGGGCATAGAGAATTTCTCCATTTCCTTTCTATTGCACGTGGCTCACTATGTGAACTTGAGACACAGCTTATGATTAGTGAAAGTTTGGGGTACACACCAGATGTCAGTGCGGTTATGTTAGATATTAATGAACTATTTGCAAAGTTAAGTGCTTTGATCAATTCAATGAAGGTAAGGAATTAAACGGATATGACACCATCTCACATCTCACATCTAACATCTAACATAGAGTACACGCCACGCGTAATACTCGTTACAGGCGGTGCAGGTTTTATTGGCTGCAACTATGTACGCTACATGCTGGCGCAATATCCGGATGTCAGCATCATCAACCTCGATAAGCTGACCTACGCCGGTTCGCTGGATAATCTTAAAGATCTGCCGGGCAAGAGTCGTCACACATTTGTGCAGGGCGATATTTGCGATCGTGCGCTGGTTGATCGGCTGTTGCGCGAGCATCAGATCGACACGATTGTCCATTTTGCCGCCGAATCGCATGTGGATAATTCCATTTCCGGCCCGGAAATTTTTGTGAAAACCAATGTCATGGGCACATTCACCCTGCTGGAAGCTGCCCGCCAGTATTGGATTAATACGTTAGATGGGAGACGGGAGACGGGAGACGATTTTGACTCCACATCTCACATCTCACACCTCACATCTCACGTCAGATTTCACCATATCTCCACCGATGAAGTGTACGGTACGCTGTCGAAAGATGATCCCGCTTTTACTGAAACCACACCGTATGCACCGAACTCGCCGTATTCAGCCAGCAAGGCGGGTTCAGATCATCTGGTGCGGGCCTATTTCCATACCTACGGGCTGCCGGTGACAACCACCAACTGCTCCAATAATTACGGCCCGTATCAACACAGCGAGAAACTGATTCCGACGATTATCCGCAACTGTGTGAACGGTAGCCCCATTCCGGTGTATGGCGACGGCTCCAATATCCGTGACTGGTTGTATGTGGAAGATCACTGCTCGGGCATTGATGCCGTGATCCGCACTGGCGAGCCGGGTGAAACCTATAATATCGGCGGCATCAACGAATGGGCCAATATCGATATTGTCAAATGTATCTGCGCGATTATGGATGAGTTTAAGCCGTTAGATGGTAGACGGGAGACGGGAGACGGGAAAAAGCCGTTAGACGTAAGATGGAAGGTGGAGGATGATGCGTCTAACATCTCACGTCCGGCATCTGACATTGCCACATCTCACGCCTCACTCATCAGCTTTGTCACCGATCGCGCCGGTCATGATTGGCGTTACGCCATTGATGCATCCAGGATGGGGAACGAGTTAGGCTGGCAGCCAGCAGAGACATTTGAAACCGGTATCCGCAAAACGGTAGCGTGGTATCTGGATAGCAGTAAAACGTGAGATGGTAGATGTGAGATGGAACCGCAAGATGAAACGAAAACACCATGATCTTCAGGTTTGGCAGCTTGGCATGGCGCTGGTGAAAGAGATCTATGCAATGACCAGACAGTTTCCAGATGTCGAAAAGTTCGGGCTTTGCAGCCAGATGCAACGGGCTGCGGTTAGCATTCCATCAAATATAGCGGAGGGAGCGGCAAGAACGGGAAATAAAGAGTTTCTTCATTTTCTCTCTATTGCACGAGGTTCACTGTGTGAACTGGAAACCCAGGTTATAATTTGCAGAGAACTCGGATATATTAAAAATACGCCAGATCAGCTAGAAGCAATCAACAAGCTTTTTGCGATGCTAAGTGCCCTGATCACTTCAATCCGCGCCAAAGGAGCGCAATGATGCATTTTTTTTCATCTCACATCTCACGTCTCCCATCTTCCGTGCTCCGCTCCTGGTTTGCGGTGCGCACCAAGCCCCGGCAGGAAGAGCTGGCCCGGGTTCAGTTGGAACAACAGGGTTTTGAGGTGTACCTGCCGCTGGTGAATACGCGCATTACCCATGCGCGCAAGGTCAGTTGGCAGCCGCGCCCGTTTTTTAGCGGCTATCTGTTTGTGCATCTGAGCAAAGAGCAGCAGCAGTGGACAACGATCCGCAGCACCATTGGCGTACTGGCACCAGTCTGTTTTGGTGATTTTTATCCACCACTGCCGGATGCAGCGATTGAATTGTTACAGTCACGGCATGATGAAAATGGCTATATCAATGTCGATAGCAAACCGGCCTCGCCATTCAGGCCCGGAGATACCGTTCAGGTGAATGACGGTTCGATGAAGGGGCTGGAAGGCATCTTTCTGGAAATGCGCGGGCAGGAGCGGGCCATGGTGTTGCTGAACTGGATGCAGAAGGGAATGCGTGTGGAAACCCGGACGGAAAATTTGTCCATTGTAACATAAACGATGTGCAGGAAATTGTGGGAGACAGGGTTGAAAGTCAGTGATCTCGCAAAGCCGCAAAGAACGCAAAG
>JALUWF010000332.1 GCA_027019785.1 Mariprofundus sp.
CAGTGATCTCGCAAAGCCGCAAAGAACGCAAAGAAAGGCAAAAGCAGTAAAAAGGGTTTTCTTGGCGATCTTAGCGTTCTTGGCGAGAGGCAAGGTTGAAAAGCAGTGATTACGGGGAGAAACCCATGCCTGAAATGATACGAAACCGTATTCTGGTTACCGGTGCAGCCGGATTTATCGGATCGGAAGTCTGCATGCGATTGCTGGAGCGTGGCGATCAGGTGGTCGGGCTGGATAATCTGAATGACTACTATGATGTCAGTCTGAAAGAAGCACGGTTATGCCGTTTTGCGGAGCATGAATATTTTCGTTTCGTGAAAATGGATCTGGCGGATCGCCACGGCATGGAATCGCTATTTGCCGAAGAGCAGTTCGACAGCGTTGTGAACCTTGCCGCGCAGGCCGGTGTGCGTTATTCGTTGCAGAATCCGCATGCCTATATCGACAGCAATATCGTCGGCTTTATCAATGTGCTGGAAGGGTGCCGTCAACAGCAAATCAAACATCTGGTCTATGCTTCGTCATCATCGGTGTATGGTGCCAATGAAACAGTGCCATTTTCGGTGCATGATAATGTCGATCATCCGGTTTCACTGTATGCGGCCAGCAAGAAGGCCAATGAGTTGATGGCGCACTCCTATTCACATCTGTATGGCCTGCCGACGACGGGCTTGCGCTTTTTTACCGTCTATGGCCCGTGGGGCCGGCCGGATATGGCTCCGATTCTGTTTACGCGCGCCATTCTGGCCGGCGAGCCCATTCAGATATTCAATCACGGCAACATGCAGCGCGATTTCACCTATATTGATGATATCGTTGAGGGCGTGCTTCGCGTGCTGGATCAGCCGGCATCGCCGAATCCGGACTGGAGCGGCAAGCAGCCTGATCCGGCCAGCAGCAGAGCGCCCTGGCGGATTTATAATATTGGCAACGCCAGCCCTGTTGAACTGATGTCGTTTATCCGGGCCATTGAAGCGGCGCTGGGCATGCAGGCTGTGAAAAAATTCATGCCGATGCAGCCGGGAGATGTACAAGTGACCAGCGCTGATGTTCAGGCCCTGATGGATGATGTTGGTTTCAGACCGGATACGCCACTTGAAAAAGGCGTGCAGCGATTTGTCGACTGGTATCGGGGCTATTACCATGTTTGATTTATTTCTCACCTCCCGTTTCTCGTCTTACATCCCACACACCACATCTTACGATTGATATGAAATCTCTGATGGGTGTGTTTGGCTGGGCCTGTGTTGTCGCTGTGCTGCTGTGGTTAGGGCTGTTTATTGCAACCGGCGAGCAGTTTATAGTTGTTCGCTGGATCAGCTACGTGTTGCCGTGGCTGGCCGGATTGCTGCTGATCACTGCCCTGGCTGCATTTTTTTTACTGCACAGACGCTGGCAAAGCGGTATTGCCGCATTGCTGGCACTGTTGTTGCTGTTGCCGTATGCACCACGCTTTATACCTTCAGGTTCCGGCCATGCAGATGCAGGCCAGCGCCAGATTTATAAAGTGATGACCTACAGTAAAATGGGGCGTAATGATGATATTGATGCGGTAGCCCGCGTGGTTATGGCTGAAAAGCCGGATATTCTGTTCATGCAGGAGATTGGTGGCACAGAAGCTGAGCAGTTGATCAATAAAATAAGCGCTCAATATCATAGTAAAATATCATTTTTTGTGGATAATCATACGGGGCTGGTCGCAAGCCGCTTTAAGGTGGTGAGCCGCTGGAAAATGGGCGATGGTGTGGTGCATGTCGAAATCGAGTTACCGGACGGTGTGATTAATGCCTGGAATGTGCATTTGCAGAAATCTCTCTCCACTACCGGTATTCAGTATAAAACCGTCGATCATCTGGCTGCGCAGGTGCAGCATACGGATGGGCCGGTGCTGGTGGCGGGTGATTTCAATGCCACTACGATCAACTATCCCTGCGTGAAGATGAATCAGTATCTGGACGATGCCTTTGAACAGGCAGGCTTCGGCTTCGGTTTCACCTTTCCATCGCCAGCTCGTCGGATGGGCATGATCACGCCGTTTATGCGCATCGATCATATCTATTTCAGCCACCATTTTATAGTGCACAAAGCCTATGTGGTGGATGATGCCGGCGGTTCCGACCACTATCCGGTGGTGGCTTTGATGTCATTCACGGATACACCTGTCGCCACCGTGCCATGAATGCAATCGCCCAATATACCC
>JALUWF010000333.1 GCA_027019785.1 Mariprofundus sp.
ACCGTGCCCTGTAAAACCCTTTTGCCATCCAGTTCCAATGCAGACAACAGCACTTCAGCGGGGAATACCTCGCCATTAACTCGCTTGTGTATCCACTCGAACTGGGTGCTGCCATCCTTCATCAATGCCGTAGCGACGCGACTATTTGCGAGGCTCATGGAGTCTGTACCGCATGGCTGTGTGGGCGGGGAAACATCTGATGGATGCTTACCTTTGAAATCATCGAGAGAGCTGCAACCGAACATGTTTACCGCAGCCTGATTTCCATCAAGAAAACCCGTTTCGTCACATATCACGATAGCATCTCTTGAAGATTCAAACAGCATTCGATACTGGTTTTCACTTGCTACAAGCGACGTTTCCGCCCGCTTGCGCCTGGTAATATCCCTGATCGTCGCCATCAATTTGCCTTGGTCATGACTCAGTTCACTAAGGCATAGTTCAATCGGAAAAATATGCCCGTCCCGATGCAAGGCTTCTGTTTCAATACAATAACCAATAATGTTATGTTTTCCAGTCTCGATGAACATGCGGAATCCATGCTCATGCTTCTGACGTAAATATTCGGGAATCAATGCTATGATTTCCAGTCGCTGCAATTCTTTCATCGGGTAACCAAAAACGTCCGCCACTGCCGTATTAACTTCCAAAATCGCGCCTGTCCGATCAGCTATGATGATAGCGTCAAAAGCACTTTGCATCACGTTCCGATGCAGCGCTTCACTTTTTTTCAACGACTGTTGCGCCCTGAAAGCAACACCATAAGCTGTCAATAGTCGCATAAGCGGAAATGATGCGGCGCGAATTCTGTCCGGGCTCAATTCCTTGGCTGCAATTATCTCGCCAATGGCTGCATCATGCATTTCACCAATATCTTCCGGAGGAATATTGGACTGAACCATCTCCAGCCCCAGTTTTTCAATGGACAGCAACTGCGCTTCATCAAATGATTGTGCATATTCAACCATCAGTAAGCTATATCGTCTGGAAAATTCCTGTTTTTCAAGCGTCATGGCGAAGTCCTTATGAGATCTCTATCAATGACACGGTCTAATATATGATTCCATCTCTCTTTGAGAACAACAGTTCTGCTGCGATTAATATATTTGCCGTAGCCACTTCTTGTTGCTGCGGCATTTTACCCCCCCCACCCCC
>JALUWF010000334.1 GCA_027019785.1 Mariprofundus sp.
GGAGTCTGTCGGACTTATGATAATGCGCGTGAGTTCATCAACAGGAGACAGATATGCCCAGTTTTGATATCGTCAGTGAGACCGATATGCAGGAGATGAGCAATGCGGTGAATCAGGTGATTAAGGAGATTACCACCCGTTACGATTTTAAGGACAGCAAGGCCAGTATTGCGTTGGCGGAGCAGAGCATCACCGTGGTGGGTGATGATATCAATAAACTCAATACGGTGACCGAGATTCTGCGCGCCAAACTGGTGCGCCGTAAGCTGGAGCCATCCTGCCTTGAATATGATGACCCTGAAGATGCCAGCGGTGGCTGCAAACGGCAGGAGATTGTCATCAAGCAGGGCGTCAGTAGCGATCTGGCCAAAAACATAGTCAAGGCCATTAAGCAGGAAAAGATGAAGGTACAGGCATCGATTCAGGGAGACCAGGTGCGTGTGAGCGGAAAAAAACGCGACGATTTACAAGCTGTTATGGCGCTGGTACGCGGCATGGATACAGACAGGCCGTTGTTCTTCACCAATTTCCGTGACTGAGAATATGTAATGATTAACCCCGTTTCCTGACTTATCCAAAGCGTGTTCACCCTGGAAGATTCTATCTTCGGATCGTCTCTTGTTTCAGACAGTTTTGGCGGCATGCGGAGGGTTTATGTGGTTTGGCGTCATGGTGACTGAGGTATTGCAGACCTACGATAGCGGCAATGAGAAACTTGCAGGCTGGATGGAGCCGCATGCTATGGTAATTGTCGCAACCATGATTGTGCTGTTGATGACTGTGATGAGTTTGTGGCTATGGGTGTTTTTATTGCGTCGCAACATGCGTCATCGGAGCCGTGTGGTTGCCAAACAGCATCAGCTTTTGCAACAACGTGAACAGCAACATCGGCCGAAGAGAGCATGCAAGCGATGCAGCGGCAGGTTGAGCATACCCAGCGTCTTGAGTCGCTCGGTGTTCTGGCTGGCGGAATCGCCCACGATTTCAATAATATTCTAGCTGCAATTATGGGCAATGCAGCCATGGCGGAACGTAAAATGATGGCCGTCCCCTGAATCCGGCAGGGCATATCTGATAAAAGTAGTGCAGTCGGCAGAAAAGGCAGCGCTGCTTTGTAAGCAGATGCTTGCCTATTCGGGCAAGGGGTAATTCGTTGTCAGGCCGCTCGATCTGTCGTCCATGGTTAAACATATCACAACCCTGCTGGAGGTTTCGATCAACCGGGGCGTGACAATCAACTATGACCTGACCGAACCGATGACGTTGATTGATGCGGATGAATCGCAAATTCAGCAGGTGATTATGAATCTGGTGATCAATGCCTCGGATGCCATCTACGATAATAGCCGCGATGGCAGCGGTGAAATTTCTATCTCCACTGGCCTGATGCAGCTCGATGAGGCCGATGCCGGCCATGCCACCCAAGGCAATATCGGCGGCGGATTATCTGCGGGGCGCTACGCTTATCTGAACGTATCCGATACCGGTTGCGGCATGAGTTCCGAAACTCGGGAGAAGATTTTTGAGCCGTTTTTCACGACCAAATTTACCGGTCGAGGCTTAGGCATGAGCGCTGTTCTGGGTATTGTGCAGGGCCACCATGGTGATATCCGGATATGCAGTAAAGAGGGTGAGGGGACAACCTTCAAACTGCTGTTTCCATGCTCTGATGCAACCGAGGTCACAAATCCGCAAGTCTCATTTGACACTACTGCATGGCAGGCTTCGGGTACCATTCTGATTGTGGATGATGAAGAAAGCATACGCGAAACTGCCGCCGCCATGCTCGAAGATATGGGCTTTGATACGCTGACCGCCATGGATGGATGGGATGGCGTGGAGGTTTATCGCCAACACCAGCAAGAGATTGTCGCCGTACTGCTGGATATGATCATGCCCAAACTCGATGGTAAAGGCTGTTTCAATGAATTATACCGAATCAATGAACATGTGAAGGTCATCCTGTCGTCCGGCTACAACGAAACAGAGGCGGTCAGCCGCTTTGACGGTGAGCAACTGGCCGGTTTTATCCAGAAACCCTATCTGCCCGAGGTGCTGGAAGAGACCATGCGTAGCGTAACCGAAAAGCAGTGAGTCAAAAGCATTCACCACAGAGGACACAGAGAGCACAGAGGAAAAGCAGAGAAAAACAAAACACAAAGATTTTGACCTTCTCTGTGCTCTCTGTGTACTCTGTGGTTCAAGATGTTGGCTGTTTGGTTCCGGCTATGCAGGGTTGGGGAACAGGGGAAGTCAAAGACAGGAACCAGAAAGTGATAATCGTAACTACTGCCTCTCCATTCGTGTTCATTCGTGTCATTCGTGGATAAAGCTTTTGGTTCCGGCTATGCCGGGTTAAGAGAGGAACGAACGGAATGCAACTGATCTTGTTGACGGCCATGACCATGCTGGCTTTTGCCGGTAATTCGGTGCTGTGCCGGATGGCGTTGGCGGGTGCGACAATTGATGCAGCCAGCTTTACTGCCATCCGCCTGGCATCCGGCGCCTTGATGCTGATTGTGCTGATGCTGTTTCAAACGGAGTTCCGGACAGCAGGATGGAACAAAATGTTGTCAGCCGGTAGCTGGCCGTCGGCGGCATGGTTGTTCCTCTATGCCACCGGATTCTCATTTTCCTATCTCAGTCTAAGCACGGCAACCGGTGCGCTGATTTTGTTTGGCATGGTGCAGATGACCATGATGATTGCATCCGTACTGAGCGGCGAACGCCATAGTATGACTGCCTGGTCAGGTTATATGGTCGCAGTGACAGGGCTGGTGTTGCTATTATGGCCAGGGGCCGAAGCGCCATCATGGTGGGGGACGCTGCTGATGGCGGTGGCCGGCATAGCCTGGGGGATGTACTCCCTGCATGGCAGAAAATCGCACAGTCCGCTGGCTCAGACCGCCGGTAATTTTATCCTGACATTGCCGATGTCGGCGGCCATGCTGTTGTGGTCAGTAAATCATCTACACGGCGATATGAACGGAATTTTTCTGGCGATAGCTTCCGGTGCACTGGCATCGGGGCTGGGTTACTCGTTGTGGTACTATGTGGTGAGCAAGATGCGCGGTTCTACGGCGGCCACGGTACAACTGTCGGTGCCTGTTTTGGCAGCAGCCGGCGGCGTGGTGTTAATGCAGGAACCGGTCACGCTGCGCCTGCTACTGACCAGCGTCATGATCCTGGGCGGTATTGCCATGGTCACCATGCAGCGCACTGTACGGAGTGTGTAACAGATGAAGCCGTAAAAAGCCCATCAGTGGCCAGGGTTTTAGTCTCTTTCCTGTTGGGTTCTGGCTATGATGGTTTGGGATGATAACTCAGCGGCGGTTCAGGCTGGCGGATGCCAGCATTTTCGGCACCGGTTTAACAAGCGGGTTGGCAGCGATTCGGGCATGCCTTAAATTCCTGGCCGGAATACGCAGGCGCATGCCGCGTCGGCTACCTTTGGCCAGTTTCGGGTTGTGTTTTTTTAAAACATAGATTGGCACACGGTAATGTTTGCTGATATCCCTGATATGTTCACCCCGCAACAGATGAATGCTCAGCTTTTCCGATGTTCTCGATGGAATGAGATGGCTGACGCGGTTCAGTCTTGTTTGAGAGATACGCAGGCTCAGGTTTTTCGGTCTGTCCTGAAAATATTGCATGCGTGCCAGTTTTGGATTGAAGTGGAACAGCTGATGTTTCGGCAATCCGGCAGCGGTTTGCAAGCGCTCCAGATCCACCGGTGAATGAATCGTGACCATGCTTGTCGGATAGGGGGCGGGAAAGCTGATTCGACCATCCTTCTGCAGTGCGATCAGACCGAGAATATGACGGATATAGGTTTTGGTGATGGGTGGCAGCGGCAGTTTTTTCAGGCCGTCGCCGTTATGCCATGGGTGCCGGTCGATACGGCGCTGGACGCCATTCGGTCCGAGATGGTAGGCGGCGAATGCCAGAGGCCAGCTGGCGAAGCGGGCATGCTGTTTCAACAGAAAACGTGCCGCACCGCGTGTGCTGATTGCAATATCGCGTCTGCCGTCCAGTCGGCTATCGCTTTTGATGCGCAGGTCCGTTGCAGTTTCAGGCATCAGCTGCCAAAGACCGGTGGCACCGACCTCTGATTGGGCATAGGGATTATAACTGGATTCAACGACGGGAATCATCTGCAGTTCCATCGGCGCATGGTTTTGTTGCAGTGTTTTTACAAGCGGCTGACGCACATAACGGGAACGTGCAGCGATACGTTCCCAGCTTGGGCCATAGACTCGTATGGCCTCGGATTTGACCGATTCGAGCTCATGCTCTGTCAATCCGGCCAGAAAGTTATTTGCGCTTATTTGGCTTGCAGGCTGCTGCGGTTCGGGGAGATTGTTGTCCGAACCTTTGTGCAGGCCGCAGGATGTTGTAAGAACTACAGCCAGTATGGTCGTTATGTGTAAATGTCGAATCATCATGCTGGCAATACTGAGGTTAATCTGGTGGTGAAATATGACGGGAATCACAGCCGGTCACTACATATTCGAATCGGATCAAATCAGAATCAATCTGTTCAGTCTTTTGCCTCAAGTCACTATCTACCTTCATCCGTATATGGAGTCTGCCGACAGACTGGCTGACCGCAGACAGATCACGTCCTAATTCCTCTGCAATGAAGTGAGCGTTACACCCTCCAAACCCTGAACGGTGCCATAAGCTATCCATCTACACAGCCGTTGGGTTTATCGTTTTTTTCAGCGTATAGTACGCACATGGGTAAAGCTTGTTCCGTGCTGATGATGATTGCACTGCTGGCTGTCAGCAGCATTCCCATGCTGCCTGCGGCTGCGGCGCATGCGGCGGAGACGTATTGCCCGTTGTGCCATATGCAAACTATGGATATGACGCACATGCAGCGCACACAGCATGCCCGGCAAGCGATGACACCGGCGATGCGACATGCGCGTATCGAATACTGCGGCCATCACGATATTGATGGATTACCGTATCTGCTGGCACCACATGTGGTTTCAATGACAGGTCTTGATACATCTCTTGTGATAGCGGATGCGAGCGATACAAGTGTGTCTCTACTCAAACCGCGGCTGCTATCGTTCCCGGTTCCACCTCCAAAAACCTCCTGATTTTTCCACACGTTTGAATTTAACGCTCCGGTATTAAAACCGGAGATCTTGACGCATGCATGGATTGTATGTGGAAAATCAATCATGGAGGTTCTTGATGAACACAGTTTTCGCCGTATCCAAGCGGCTGTTCTTATTCTTTTTACTAACAT
The DNA here is from genome assembly GCA_027019785.1 of Mariprofundus sp. Taxonomy (GTDB): domain Bacteria; phylum Pseudomonadota; class Zetaproteobacteria; order Mariprofundales; family Mariprofundaceae; genus Mariprofundus. Next base: position 5,264 of record JALUWF010000334.1, read on the forward strand.
CATTCGTGCTGGTAGCGGCTTACACCGCCAGCGCACACGGCTTTGCCGGTAAACGCTTCTTTCCGACCACAATCAACGTGGACGATCCGTTTATGAACGATGAGTTGTCGTTTGTCTTCACGCATATCAAAGATTCATCTCTGGGCGCTAATCCGGCGAAGGTGAGCCAGTTGGTAGCAGACTACAGCAAAACTATCGCGAAACATTTCGGTTTTTCTATTGGCGGCACATTGATTGATCAGAACCTGCAGGCGGGGAATACGCAAGTGGGTTTTGATAATATTGATGTTGGTGTAAAAGATCAATTCTTCACCAGTGATGCGCATGAAGCTATTTTATCCATCGGTTCCGGTTTCAGCCTGGCCAATACAGGTCAGACCAAGGTCGGTGCAGCGTCATTCACAACGTTTTCTCCCACGCTGTTTTTCGGTAAGGGATTCGGGGACTTGCCTGATTCGATGAGCCTGCTTAAGCCATTGGCCATTACGGGAATCTTCGGTGGAAATATCCCGTCGCGAGCATCCACCACCACGGCGAATGGCGTGGAATTCAATCCAGCATCATTAAGCTGGGGCTTCACATTGCAATACGATCTGCACTATCTGCAATCCTTCGTGAAAGATGTGGGTCTTTCGGCACCGTTCAGTCACATGATTCCGATTGTGGAGTTTGCATTTAACAGTGGCTTGAATCGGGGCAGCAAGCAGACCACCGGCACGATCAATCCCGGCATTTTGTGGATGGGGAAAAATATGGAGCTGGGTGTTGAGGCGAAAATCCCAATCAACAACCATTCAGGTAATAATGTTGGCGTTTCTGTACTGGTGCATTTCTTTATAGATGATTTGTTCCCCGATACACTCGGCAAACCACTGTTTGGTTCTCGATGAAATACTCTGCTGTTTTAGCTTTCGTGTTTACGCTCATGCTCGTCGTGCCTGTCGGCACGGCGAGGGCGCATGCATTTCCCGAGCACCAGGTCCCCGGCGCAGGTGCGGAATTGGATAGTCCACCCAAAGCTGTAACGATCCGCTTTGATCGAGCCGTGGAACCTCTCTTTTCCACACTGCGCGTGGAGAACGAAGCGAGCAAGCGTGTGGATGCGAAAGATTCACACATGTCTCATGGCAGAACCGACACACTAGCGGTCACTCTCAAGCCAATGATCAATGGCCGCTACCATGTCTTCTGGATAGCAGTGGGCCGTGACGGGCATCGCACGCATGGCGATTATTGGTTTAGTGTACACAAGGCTGTACCATGAGTTTGCTGCTGCATGTTTTCCCAACAGTACTGGATCTGCTGTTTATCGTTACCTGTATCGGGCTGCTGGCAACGGAGTTGTGGGTGATTCCGCGAGGAGCAAAAAAGGGGATGAGTGAGCAAGGGAACAGGTTACTTTCTTCCTGCGGAAAAGTGAAACTGTCCCCTTCTTATTCTCTCTGGCGTTTGCTCAGCCTGATATTGTCCGGACTAACGCTGATGAGCGTAGTCATGCTTTCACAACGCACCATGGAGATGAGTGGTCTGCCATGGGACGAGGCCTTTTCAGTCTTGCCACTGGTGCTTTCTGGAACGCATTATGGAATGACATGGCTGGTACGCATCACTGCCATCATTGTGCTGTGGCTCGGTTGGTGGCGAAAAAAAACGCGTGCTTCCCGTCGGCTGACTTGGGTTATGATGCTGGCTGCCGCCAGCGTGGTCTGGTCGATAAGTGCATCCAGTCACGCTGCGGACTGGGGTGATTTTACATGGCCGGAATGGATCTCATGGCTGCATATTATGGCAGGATCCAT
>JALUWF010000335.1 GCA_027019785.1 Mariprofundus sp.
CAGAACAAATAGTTTTTTCTGCCCATGGGAATAACCCGCAGTGCCCGTTCCAGATGATTGGTATCCAGGGGTAACGCCGGGTTACTCAGGAACACCTTGAGTTGGCTCTCCCGCTCATGCGCATAGTGAAGCGCCTTGGCGAAGGGGGATTTGGGCAGTAAATCAGTGCGCTGTCGTTGTTGGTAGACCCACCGGAAGAAGTCAGTCACGAGTGGTTCGCTGTGTTGTTGGCGGTAGGCATGGCTATTGGCCAGGTCTAATTGTTTATCCCGGATGTGTTTTTCATGCCGGTAGAGTGTGGCGATGATATCCAGTGCCTGTTGCGCTGTTTGCGGCTCACTGTCGAGGGCTTTTTCAAAGCCTCTGCGCATGTGTACCCAACAGGCAGCGTGCACAATCTGCAGTTCGTGTTGATTTAATTGTTCAACCGTTTTGGTGTAAGCGGCATAGCCGTCGGTCAGCAAGGTACCGGTAAAGTCCTGTAGCTGTGCTTTGGCATGCAACATGCCCCGGCTGTGACTCCAGGTAAACGCCACCTCATCACTGTCACCGTACATCGGCCAGAAGTAGGTTTGTTTCATTTGCCCCGGTTTTCGGCCAGCCCCTTTGGTACGCCCGGCTTTAATGGGCACTTCATCCATGGTCAGTATGTTGCTTTGCAGAATGTGCTGCCACTGGGCCTTGGCGATGGGCCGAAGCAGCTCAATGCCTTGTTGTATCCAGTTGATTAAGGTAGCCCGGCTAAGGGTGATACCGCTATCGAGCATCCGTTGATGTTGGCGGTGAAGCGGTAAGTGATATACCGCTTTATCCACCATCAGCCCAGCGAGTAGTGAGACATCGCAGTAACAGCCTTCCAGTACATTGATGGGGGCTGGGGTATCCTTAAGGGTTTGCGTGGTTTTATGACGCACGACCTGACGACGATACACCAGTACCACATAACTGCCGGGCTGTTGTGCTAAGCGACGGGTTTCTTTGATATCCACGACATCATACTGGTCGGCATCCGCCCCCTGTAACTCAGGCGCAGGCACATCAATAATCAGCTGAGGCACCGTCTCATCAAAGCGTAGGCCGTCATCATTCACATCCGAGTCGCGACGTTGCTTTTGTGAGGAACGGGTATGGGCCTTCACCGGTTTGGTGTCTG
>JALUWF010000336.1 GCA_027019785.1 Mariprofundus sp.
CACTATTCTTCATTCCCTATTCTAAATTCACCATTCAACCATATTGTTCCGCTGCCGCTTGCAGCTTATTCGCAAGTTGCCGGCGCAACTCCGGGGGTTCGATCACTTCCACATCCGGGCCGTAGCGGCAGATTTCCATGATCAGCTCGGTTGGATTGTTGTACGGAATGCGCAATTCAAATGTATTTTCATCCAGCCAGCGTGATTCCTGTTCGGGAAACCATTCTTCATCGGCCACCCAGCGCGCCGCCTGTTCGGTAAAATGCAATACCGCCGTCGCCGTTGGTTCGCCAGAAAAAATGCCGAACGATTTTGCCAGCTTCTCATCCAGTTCGGCATCGGAAATATGCTTACATGCCATATTCAGCAGATGTGCCTGCCCGATTCGCTCCACGGCAAATGAACGTAAAGCTTCTTTCTTGTGACACCATGCATCCAGATACCAGTTACCCTTGTAGTAAACCAGCCGTTGCGGAGATACCTCCCGCTCACTCACCTCGCCGCGCTGGCGACCATCATAGGTCAGAAACAGACGCTGCCGATTGAGTGCCCCGCTGGTCACTACCGAAAACATCGGCAAGCTCTTGCTGCGCGCCCCTGCACCCAAAATACGAATCCGTCGCAACTCTTCCGGTGCTGGCATATGTTCTCCTAGCAACGATACCGCTTTTTCCTGAATCAGGCTGATACGCTCGTCAAACAGGCCTCCGGACAGATTGCTCGTCAACTGTTGAATGGCCAGCAGTGCATGCAATTCCTCCGGAGAAAACCACACGCCGGGTAATTCAAAAGTTGAGTCTTTGGCATAAAAATAGCCTTGCCTGGGTTTATTCAGAATGGGTGCATCCAGATACAATCGCATATCCGCAATCAAGCGGGTCACGGTGCGAGCTTCGCACGCAAGCATTTCACACAGATAGGATAAGGACACCGGCGTTCGACGTTCCTTTAACAGCTTGTGCAAACGCTGGGCTCGTTCCAGTTTATCCATCAGCCCTCCCATCGGCATGCTATAGCATAATCATGGCCGTACAGTTTGTCAGTGAAAGATACCATGATGTACGCGTCCGTTTCCTGATTCACTATTCAAAAGCCATCAGGTTTTTCAATAATGATCACTCTGAATGGCCAGAGGGGGATGCCGATGCTTTTGTCCATTACAATACGGGCATCGGTTTGTTGGATGGCGGGGAGCACATCAATGGCACGGCAACCCATCGACAACGAAGGAATGAGCCAGGCGATATCCTCCACTCTGTCGGCCAACCACTTCATGAGCGGCTGTTCGGATTCGATAGAGTAAGCGATGCCGACCCGGCCTCCGGGTTTGACCACGCGATAGAGTTCCAGCACGCCCCGGGCCGGATCGTAGAGCGGGCACAGGCTGTAGGTGGAAAGTGCCACATCGAAGTGGTAGTCAGCAAAGGGCAGATGGCACATATCGCCGCTTTTAAAATCGATAGCCGCTCCCAACTTCTCCCGCGCTACTTTTTCCCGCGCCACAGCAATCATCTCGTCGCATAGATCAAAGAACGTGACGCTGCCGGCAGCGCCAGCCTTGTGGGCCGCCAGAATCCCGCTTGAACCGGTTCCCGCCCCGGCATCGAGCACCGCATCACCGGGGTGTACTGTATAATCAACCACCATACGTCTGCCGCGCTGATCGGATTTGGCAGTAATCAATCCGTGCTGCCAATCGTAACGATGCGCAATCCGGCTGTAGATTTTCTTCAGTTCGATGGTTTTCAATGCCGCCCGCATATCATCACCCCCGCTTCTTCTGTCGATCCCGCCACGAATGAAGCAAGAGCCCCATTCCCCATTACGATTATAGCAGATAAAGCAACCGCGCGACTGATGTTGTAACATTGCTGATATCAGCAGCGGATAATCTGCCTGCCTGCCGGATAATCAGCCGGTCATCCAATGTGAATAATTTCATTCTGACCACCGAAGCTGCGGTCAGTCCCGCAGCATCCAGATCTGCAATCTCAACATCCAGCGGCCAGTTGGAATTTTGCGCGCTGGTAATCATGGCCAGCACGGATTGACCGACCCGTTTGTTGAAACAGCTGGCGTCAGAAAGCACCAGCGCAGGGCGTCGTTTGGTGGTGGAACGATCCGTAAACGGGAACGGTACGACGACCACGTCAAAACGGTTAAAGCTCATGATATCCTTTTTCATCCGCTTCCGAGGCCCACTCAGTCAGCGTGCCTTCCAGACTCTGGGCAAAGACAAAATCAACCGGGCGTGCCTTGCGCAGGCGGATATCATGATCATCAATATCAAAGGCGATCGCATCACCGGCTTGCAGATGAAGCAATCGCCTCACTGGCTCCGGTATGGTTGCCTGATACTTTTTAGTCAGCTTGCTGGTTGCAGTTTGCATAGAACAGCCCTCCTTGTCATAGAGTAATGGAGTAATGGAGTAATACTGGCATTACATATTATTTTTTGCAATATATCGGCAACCATGGGAAGCAGTGGTTACACTTGATGTGACCCTCGCCCGCCGTCAGTGTGCGCCGCCATGTCGGCACTTACATTTGAAATACTGAACCGCGATGCAACCGGCTTCGCCCGGCGCGGGCGCATGCAGCTTGCGCATGGCACGGTAAAAACGCCGGTGTTTATGCCTGTCGGTACGCAGGCGACGGTCAAGAGCCTGACGCCGGCGGATCTGACCGATGATATCGAAGCCAGTATTATTCTCGGCAACACATACCACCTGATGCTGCGCCCCGGTGCTGATCTGATCGAAAAAATGGGTGGATTGCACCGCTTTATGGCATGGGATCGCCCGATTCTGACCGACTCCGGCGGCTTTCAGGTCTGGTCGCTGGGTGAATTACGCAAGATCGAAGAGCACGGCGTACGGTTTCGCTCGCATATCGATGGCGCGGAAGTCTTTCTCGGGCCAAAAGAGAGCATGCAGATTCAGCGCCAACTTGGCAGCGATATTGTCATGGCCTTTGATGAATGTACCCCCTACCCGGCCAGCTTCGATGAAGCCAATGATTCGATGCAGATGTCGATGCGATGGGCGGCGGAATGTAGGGAGTCGCTGCCGGTCAATAAAACACAGGCGCTATTCGGCATCGTGCAGGGCGGCATGTACACGGAACTGCGACTGGAGAGCCTGAAAGCGATTGCAGAGATCGGTTTCGAAGGCGTTGCCATCGGCGGCCTGTCGGTGGGTGAGCCGAAAGCGGAGATGATGGCTATGCTCGATTCACTGGCCCCGCATCTGCCGACTGATAAACCGCACTATGTGATGGGCGTGGGCACGCCGGACGATCTGATTGAAGGCATTGATCGGGGTATTGATATGTTTGATTGCGTTATGCCGAGCCGCAATGCCAGAAACGGTACGCTGTTTACCGATGATGGTAAAATCAATATCAAGAACCTCAAACATTTCGATGATGAGCAGCCGGTTATGCAAGGCTGTAGTTGTTATACCTGCCGGAATTTTTCCCGTGCCTATTTGAGACACCTGTATATGGCCAAAGAGATCCTAAGCTCGAGGTTGAATACCTTGCATAACCTCCACTACTATTGCGCCCTTATGCAGCGGGCCAGAAGCGCGCTTGAGCAGGGGAACTGGCCCGAATTCAGAGATCGGTTTTTACAACGCTATCGCAGTCATGCATAATGCGTCGCCGTAACTGTTCAGCTCATCCCCTGACTTGCCAGATAACTGCGTTGAAAATGCTCATGTGTAGTAGCACATTCCGCCTTTTCGCCTTGTTCTCGAACCAATCAGGGGCGTTCTAAGCAGTTACGCGAGGGTACTTGCGTAGCAACCAGGTCGCGTTGCAACTACCCAAGATTGAGACACTATTCAGGAGCTTTATCCATCATGAAAACACATTATTCATCTATTATCGCATCCGTTGCGGCTGCGATGGCTGTGATTACACCAGCTTATGCTGCCTCACCTGTTACCGGCAGCGGCCTCGTCTCACTGGCACCGCTGGTATTGATTATGGTCATCTTCTATTTCCTGCTCATTCGCCCGCAGCAGAAAAAGCTTAAACAGCACCGTACGCTGATTGAAAGCCTGAAAAAAGGGGATCAGATTATCACCGGCGGTGGTATGTATGGAAAAATTATCGATGTCAAAGAAGATGTTCTGAGGGTTGAAATTGCCGATGGCGTTCGCATCAAGGTCCAACGCACCACCATCACCGGGCTGACCGAATAATCTCTCCCACGCTATTCCAACAGCCACACGCAACAAATCTGATCAGACCAAATGTGACCAATCAAAGGAAACCGACTCATGCATAGCTACCCACGCTGGAAAATTTGGCTCATTTTAGCCACCCTGGCTATATCACTAATGGCCTCACTGCCCAATGTCACCACTGTACCATCCTGGTGGCCCTCATCATTGAGTCACCCGATGAGCCTCGGTCTGGATTTGAAAGGGGGTATTCATCTGGTGTTGGATGTCGATGTGGACAAGGCCGTTGCACACAGCGTCGAAGAGGATATTGATACTGCCCGTCAGACACTGCGTAAAGCCAGAATCCGATATCGCAAACTGGCCAATCATGGCGAGACACTCTCTATCACCATTAAGAACGATAGCGATCTTGCTAAAGCAACATCGCTGCTGTCTGATGCTTTCAGCAGCAATTACACCATCTCTCCGGCAGTCAAAAACACCCTGACGCTAACCCTGAAGCAGAGCGTAGCGGATGAAACCCGCAAATTTGCCGTCGATCAGGCCATCGAAGTGATTCGTGGTCGTATTGATGCGCTCGGCACGACCGAGCCAGTGATTGTCAGACAGGGCAAACATCGCATTCTGGTGCAGATCCCCGGCTATGAAGATAGCGCCCATGCCAAGCAGTTGATTGGTCGCACCGCCGAGTTGCAGTTTAAACTGGTGGATGAGAAGGGTGACCTGGACAGAGCCCTGGCAGGCAACTTGCCCTCTGGCGATATCATCATGTATGGCCCTGAACAGACACGGGGCGGCAAGAGTTTCCGCCAGCCCTACCTGCTGAAGAAACGCACCCTGCTCTCCGGTGCAGAAATCGCTGATGCGCGCGTATCCATTGATTCCCGTTTCAATGAATATGCTGTGACGCTGAAATTCAACAGCAAGGGCGCTCGCAAATTCGATAAACTGACGGCAGCCCATGTCGGCGAACGTTTCGCCATTATTCTCGAAGGCGTGGTCAATTCAGCACCGGTGATTCGCGAACGCATTGCCGGCGGTTCAGCCCAGATCACCGGCAGTTTCACGCCGGCTGAAGCGCATGATCTGGCCATTATATTGCGCGCCGGCGCACTGCCCGCTCCGGTTAAAGTGGTCGAAGAGCGCTCCATCGGCCCCAGCCTCGGGCAGGATTCGATTGATCAGGGCATGAACTCCATCATCGTCGGTTGTATTCTCGTATTGATCTTTATGGCCGTCTATTATCGTATGTTCGGCATGGTGGCCAATGTGGCGCTGATTTTTAATATGCTACTGATTCTGGCCACCATGAGCATCATCGGCGGCACCCTGACCTTGCCGGGCATTGCCGGTATCGTGCTCACCATCGGTATGGCTGTGGATGCCAATGTACTGATTTTTGAACGCATTCGGGAAGAGTTACAACTGGGCAAAACGCCGCTGGCCGCCATCGACGGAGGCTACGACAAAGCCTTCTCAACCATTGTGGATGCCAATATCACCACCCTGATCGCCGCTATCGTGCTGTTCCAGTTCGGTTCCGGCCCGGTCAAGGGATTCGCTGTCACCCTCTCCGTTGGTATTCTGGCTTCCATGTTCACCGCCATCACTGTCACCCGCGCCATTATTGCCGTTTCCACACAGAGACGCGGCCGTATTGAAAAACTAAGCATTTGAGGAATCTGATATGCAACTGATTCGCCCCGACATCAACATTGATTTTATCGGCAAACGTAAAATCGCCATGGCCATCTCCGCTCTGATGATTCTGATCTCATTGGGCGCGCTGGCCGCCAAAGGCCTGAATTTCGGTATCGACTTTACCGGTGGCACGCTGGTCGAGGTGAAGTTTGACACAGCGCCGAGTATTGCCGATGTACGCAGCGCCTTATCCCCTAAAGGTTATGGCAGTGCGGTTATTCAGGAGTTTGGTTCACCGCAGGAGATCCTGATTCGCGTACAAAACAAGGATGGTGAAAAATCTTCCACCATCAGCAACGCGATTCTGGATGCTTTAGGCGAGAAATTCACTGCCGACGCTGTAGAGATGCGCCGGGTCGAGTTTGTCGGCCCGCAAGTCGGGAAAGAGTTGGCCCGAGCCGGCATTATGTCGGTGCTGATCGCCATGCTGGCGATTCTTGTTTATGTCACCTTCCGTTTTGAATTCCGTTTCGCACTCGGTGCCGATGTCGCCCTGCTGCACGATATCACTATTGTGCTCGGCCTGTTCGCCATCACAGGCAAGGAGTTCAACCTGCCGGTCATCGCCGCACTGCTGACGGTGATCGGTTATTCGCTCAATGACACGATTGTGGTATTCGACCGCATCCGTGAAAATTTTGCCGCCAGCAAGAAGCGTAAACACCCTGAAGGTGAGGTGACAATGGTGAACGGCTCCATCAACCAGACGCTGGCACGCACCCTGATGACATCCCTGACCACCCTGCTGGTGGTGATGGCTCTGTTCTTCCTCGGCGGTGAAGTGATTCACGATTTCGCCTTTGCGCTGATGTCCGGCATCATTGTGGGTACCTATTCATCCATCTATATTGCCAGCCCTGTGATGCTGTCTCTGGCCGGTCGCTTCAAATCCAATGATGATGACATCAAAGCCATGGAAGCCCGGCCCTGATCAGTCGAAAATTTAACCCCAAATGAAAGGTGATATCAGCCCGAAGCTGGCCGCTGGAACGTTACTATTTACCGGCTACGATAACGATTATCTGGAAGTCAACAAGCAGCGCTATAGCGCTGCCATCACCATTCATCAGGGCAATGTGGATGATGCATGGCAACCGCAACGCCTGAGCGAGCTTGGCATTGAACATCTGGCGGTCTTAGCTGAACCTGCGCCTGAAGTGCTGATTCTGGGTACAGGCCGACTCACCAGCTTCCCGACAGCAGATATTCTTGACTACATGGCCGAACGTCATATTGGTTTTGAATGTATGGATTCCCGCTCTGCCGCGCGCACGTTCAATATTCTGGTTGGCGAAGGACGGACGGTTTCGGCTGCCATATTACTACCCGGAGCACGTACATGAGCGCTCGTTTTGAACTGTCCATCGCCACCCACTTCTCCGCCGCCCACAGCCTGCGCGGTTACCCGGGCAACTGCGCCCGCCTGCACGGCCACAACTGGCATGTAAAATTATACGTCGAATGTGAAGCGCTCGATGAACTGGGTTTAGGTATCGACTACAAAATCATGAAAAATAAACTCAAAGTGGCACTTGAGCCGTGGGATCACTACAACCTGAACGATGTGCCGCCATTTGATGTCATCAACCCGTCCAGCGAAAATGTAGCACTGGAACTGTATAAAGAAATGAGCCAACGGCTGGATAATGAGCGTCTGCGCGTCTCCCGCATCGAAATCTCCGAAACCTGTACGGCGACAGTTACCTACTGGCCATGATCTCAACAAACTCATCCAGAGTCTGTCCGCAACGGTGTATTTCAAAATATGAATTTCAAAGTATTGCATGTGTCATTCCTATGATGTAGAATGTTCTACATATAACAAACACAGGAGATTATCATGCAACAGCAAATTCCTATTCGTGATGTCAATCAGCACCTGTCCCGTTATATCGACAGCGTTGAAAACGGCAGCGACATCATCATCACGCGCCGTGGAAAACCTGTGGCTCGTTTAACAGCAATCACAGAGCCCCAGACTTTGAGCAGGAAACAACAAGCAGCCCGACAACGCACGCTGGCGAGAATGGATCAGGGTTACGAACTCGGAGGCGAGGCGTTTGACAGAGATACATCCCATGAGCGTTAAACGCTATTGCCTGGATACCAACATTCTGATCCCTGTTCCCTATCATCAATGCCATACCCACGACGTTGAAGATGGCCATGCATGCAGTTGATGAACATCAATTCTCATTCTGGGATGCCATGATTCTGGAAACGGCTGTTCAGGCCGGCGTGACACACATGTACAGCGAAGACATGCAGCACAAGCAGACATGGAAAAACATGACCATCGAAAACCCGTTTAAATAAACCACAGGCGTCGCCATCGACCGCCTTCTGCTTTCCGCCTTTGATTTACTCTGTTTCAATTGCCATGGTTATCAACACATAATAGGCGCACCCATTTGCCGCCGTGCCTGAATTTCAACTGTTTTTTCACCTGCAATCCCAGCGCCTTTTCGCACTGTTTATCCGGCACTATCACAGTCATGCGCCAGTCGGAAAATTGCTCTTTAAACTGTCTGCCCAGTGCCCTGTAGAGCGATAGAACATTGCCTTTGACCCGATTTCCATAGGGCGGATTGCAGACAATTACGCCCGCTGTTTCACACTGTTTTGGCACCGTCAGGGTGCGTACATCCCGCTGCTCAAAACAGATTATGCCCCCTACTCCGGCAGTAGAGGCATTCTCTTTCGCCTGTGCAAGAATTGCGCTATCGAGTTCACTGGCCACAATGCATGCCTGAATCTCGCCTTGCTGCATGGCCTCGGCTTTGGAGCGCGCCCGCTGCCAGCGTTTCTCTTTGAGTGACGGCCAGGAGGCAAACGGAAAGACATGATCCAGTCCCGGGGCTCGTTTTGTCGCCAGCCATGCAGCCTCAATGGCAAAGGTGCCGGAACCGCACATCGGGCATAAAAGCGGCTCCTCACGCTGCCACTCTGCCCAGCGTAATATCGCCGCTGCAATCGTCTCGCGTAGCGGCGCTTTGCCGGAGTGCAATCGATAGCCGCGTCGATCCAGCCGCTCTCCCGAACTATCCAGACTGATCGTACATCGGTTGTTATCAATCCGAAGTAATATCTGCTGCTCGCCGTCCTCCGCATCAATTGCACCCTTCGTATCAAATCCCAGCCGATCACGAATGGCATCGGCGAGCGCCTGCTCCGCCCGTCCTGAATGCATCAATTTCGAGCCGCTGCAAGAGGCGCGAACCGAAATAGCAGTGTGCGGGTCGATATAGTGTTCCCACGCTGTCTTCCTGCTTTTATTATATAATTCGGGAAATGAGAGCGCCCGGAATGAGGCCAGACGCAGCAGGATGCGGGTGCAAATACGGCTGCGCAGGTTGATGCGAAACAGGCCGTCCATAGTGGTGGTGAATGACACGCCGCCGGCTTCGGTTTTGACATCATGCGCCGCCAGCTCATTCAATTCATCGGCAGCAAGAGCTTCCAGACCCGGCGTGACCACAGCATAACAGACAAGATTTCCCATCGCCGCACCATATATCTTTTTCAGGCGACTGGCACTGCTGCTATTTTCGCTACCGGTCGCCCGCCTTCATGGCTAAGATTCGGCCATGCTTTTTTCGAGCCCTCCAAAACGGCTATTAAACTGCGCCGACGGACGTAACGCGCATGAATTGTTTCATGTTAATTGTCATGTTAAGACGACGCGCCGAATTTTGTGTTGTTGTATCGCCTTGCTGATACCGTTGTCATCCGCTGCGGCAACCCGGAAACCGGATGGCACCCAATATATCAGCCGATCAGCACTGACCAAACAGTTAGCCTCGGAAACCGGCATGTCGCGCAACGCTATAGCCGCCATTCTGAAACAAGCCACATTTCGCCCCGATATTATCCGGCGCATGAACGGACAGTGGGAAGCTCAGCCCTATTCGAAATACCGGCCGCTGTTTGTCAAACCGGAGATGCAGCACAGAGGGCGTGCCTATCTTAAACAGAATCATGCGATATTCATGCGTATTGCAAAAAAATACCAGGTGGATGCCGAAATTATTGCCGCTATTCTCGGCATCGAGACCCGCTTCGGTCAGCGCCGTGGCAAACGGCCGGTGCTGGATTCACTCTATACCCTCTCCACCGGTTTTCCGCGTCGCGCCGATTTTTTCCGCCATCAGTTGGGTGCGATCATCGAAATCAGCCGTCAGGACAAGCTCAACCTGGCCAAGCTCAAAGGTTCCTATGCCGGCGCTTTTGGCGCCATTCAGTTTATCCCCACCTCTTTTCGCCAGTATGCCGTCGATGAAGATGGTAACGGCATTCGCGATGTATTTCATTCGCAAGCCGATATCATTGCCAGTATCGCCAACTATTTTAAGCAACATCACTGGCAATATCATCGCCCTGCTGCCTACTGGTTGCCTGCAAACGCAAAACTGAACCATCTTTGGACAAGACGATTAAAGGGCAAGCTGAAATACTGGGTGAAACTAGCCGAGTTGCGCAAGTCGATGCCGAAAATTTTTAACGCCGTACCGCTGCCATGGCAGGATGATGATCAGGTCAGCATCATCAAAATGAAAACCGGACGCGACAGGAAACTGGCGCTGGTGCACCATAACTTTTATGTCATCATGCGCTACAATCCATCATTTAATTACGCCATGGCGGTCACTGAAATTGCTGCCATGCTGGAGAGAAAAACATTCGCCGTCGATTGAACAACCGGACACTGAACACGCTGACCATGCCACTGCTGTTTGGC
>JALUWF010000337.1 GCA_027019785.1 Mariprofundus sp.
CTGTTTGGCTCACTACTGTTTGGCTCACTACTGATTGGCCTGATGGGTGGCTGCGCCATCCATAAAGCGCCTCCATACATGCCCGGCCACGCCCATGCCAAATTACCAGACGGCAAGGGCGGTATCCATAAAACCGGCAGTCCATACAATGTTGGCGGCAGATGGTATAAACCCATGCCGTATGAAAACGGTTATGATGAAACCGGCGTCGCCTCATGGTATGGCCGTGATTTTGATGGCAAACGCACGGCCAATGGTGAAATCTACGATATGCACGCCCTGTCAGCCGCCCATAAAACACTGCCGCTACCGACACTGGTGCGCGTCACCAATCTGGAAAACGGACGATCTGTGATTGTGCGCGTCAATGATCGCGGCCCGTTTGTTAAAGATCGACTCATTGATCTCTCCTATGCCGCCGCCAAAGCCTTGGGCTATGAGCGCAACGGCACCACCCATGTGCGCGTGCAATCGCTGCCCATGCAATCACTTAAACTGCCGCCGCCATCAAAACATGAGTCGCTGACCATGGGTGCCAAATTCAAGGCTGCCGATCATCCCAACCGCGTGCATATCTCCAGCCCCGCTCTGCTGAGCGCACCGGCCACAGCCGCTACCGGCAAGATTTTTATTCAACTGGGCGCATTCTCTTCGCAAGACAATGCCATACATCTGCAACGTCAACTGAAATCCAGCTTTGACGCCATACATATTGTTCCCGTACATCTGGGCGAGAAAACCCTGTATCGGGTGCGTATCGGCCCGTTTAAGGATATGGCCAATATAGAACAAACAGTGGTCTCGCTGCAACGTCACGGTTTTGATAAGCCCACCGTGGTCATCGAATGATGGATAAAAAACCCACAACGCGGCCTCGGCTGGCCGCATTCGGCTCATCCCGTATCGGCCCGGAAGCGGCGGTTTATCAGGATGTGCTGGCGCTATCGGAAAAAATCGCGCTGGCCGGCTGGGACGGCATGACCGGCGGCCATCAGGGCATGATGGCGGCATTTTCCGAAGGCATGCATGCCGGCAAGAGCCATATTCGCGGCATTACGCTGGAACGTTTCCCCACTCCGCCCGATAACACGCTGAGCGAGGAGATCCGCTCGCGTAATTTTTTTGAACGCATGGGCGTGATGATCGAGCAGTCCGATGCCTGGCTGGTCTTGCCCGGAGGACTCGGCACGCTGGCGGAGCTGGCTATGAGTTGGGATCTGCTGGCCATTCATGTGCTGGAAGCGCGCCCGCTACTGCTCTATGGCGAGATGTGGCAACCGATTGTGGACACCCTGTCCGAACAGCTCATTTTATCGGCGGATAATGCCTTTGAAAGCATCCGGATCTGCCATTGCCATGAGGACGTACTGAGCGCCTTGCGCCGCTATTCATGAGCAACCCATCCGCTTGCAAGTTTCAGGACCTGCGCGCCACGGCCACTCGGGCACAGCACGGCATGCGGCTCGATCAGGGCGTGGCCGAACTGCTGGGACTGTCGCGCCGCAGAAGCAGGCGCGCCATTGATGAGGGCGGTGTCTATCTGAATCGCAAACGCTGCCGCACGGCCGGACGTAAACTGGGCAACGGCGATGCCCTGCGGGCGGTACTGCTGGATACAGAGAAGCTGGTTCCATTCACTGCCGATCAGCTGGTCTGGCAACAGCCGCCGCTCTATCTGATTCACAAACTAAGCGGCCAGTATGCTCAGGAAGCCCTGCATCGCAGCCGCGGCACCCTGCCCGAACAGTTGGCCAAAGCGTTGGAATTCACAACGCAACAGGCAGCAAGCTTGCGGCCAGTGCATCGCCTTGATCTGGGCACTTCGGGCCTGATGCTGTTCTCAGCCGATGCCACCCTGCTTCAACTGCTGCAGAAACAGTGGCGCAGTTGCGCCTCAAAATCCTATCTGGCTGTTGTCGAACCGGCGCCGGCATGGGAGACGCAACATATTACCCTGGCCATTGGCCAGCAGCGGGACAAACTCGGACGTTTCCATATTTCCGAACAGGGGCGAGCCTGCGAAACGGATGCAGCGGTGATTGAACGCCGTGGCAACCGCGCCCTGATTCAGCTTATTCCGCATACCGGCAGAACCCATCAACTGCGCATTCACCTGGCTGCGCTGGGCTGTCCGATTCTCGGTGATATGCGCTATGGCGGAAAGGTTCATCGGCGTTTAATGTTGCACGCCGAAAAATTACGCATCAAACCCATGCATCAAAAAGCTCTACACGAACAACTTTCATGGCACAGCCCGCCCCAGGAGGATTGGCAATGGTAAGCAAAACGATCACCGGTCACATCAATGGACGCACAGATATGCGCACCCATCTGCGTACTAATATACGAAAGTTGTATGTGACAGCAGCAATAAGCCTCTCCCTGCTGCTCATGGTTACGACAGCAACCCCGGCGCAGGCGGCTCCGTGGCCTAAATCTCCGACCATTGAAGCCAAGGCGTGGGCCATGATTGACGCCCGTTCCGGTCAGATCATTGCCGAGCATAACGCCGATGAGCAACTGCCGCCGGCCAGTCTGACCAAGATGATGACTCTCTACATGGCCTTT
Organism: Mariprofundus sp.; assembly: GCA_027019785.1. Classification (GTDB taxonomy): domain Bacteria; phylum Pseudomonadota; class Zetaproteobacteria; order Mariprofundales; family Mariprofundaceae; genus Mariprofundus. The sequence goes on from JALUWF010000337.1 coordinate 2,569, forward strand.
GAAGCGATTAAAAAGGGTCGTCTAGATCCACAGGCGCGCGTCACTGTCAGCAAGACCGCCTGGAAAATCGGCGGCAGCACCATGTTTCTGGAACCGCGCATGCATCCGAAGGTTAGTGAACTGTTGCATGGCATCGCCACGCTATCGGGCAACGATGCCTGTATTGCACTGGCCGAGCATATGGATGGCAGTCAGGAGGCATTCGCCGAACGTATGAATGACAAGGCCAGAGAGCTGGGCATGTTGCATAGTCACTTTGTCAATCCCACCGGCTTCCCGACCAAAGGGCACTATAGTTCAGCCATGGACATGGCCATTGTCGGCGCCGCCCTGTGGCGTGATTTTCCCAAGCAGTACAAGCTGTTTGGTGAGAAGAGTTACACCTTCGATAACCACACCCAGCCCAACCGCAATCGTCTGTTATGGAGTCTGCCTGAAGCAGACGGCATTAAAACCGGCCATACGCAGGAAGCCGGCTATTGTCTGGTCGGCTCGGCTGAAAAGAATACAACCCGCTTTATCGCCGCCGTATTCGGCACCAAATCTGATCGCGCCCGGGCGCAGCAGGCAAAAATACTGCTTCAGTTCGGTTTGCGAAATTTCACCACCACTCGCCCATCTGAACATACTATTCGCCGTCAGGTTGAAATATTTGGCGGCACGGAAAATCATCTCTGGCTGAAGCCGGCCCTGCCGATCTGGGTGACCATACCCAAAGGCAGCGAATCATCACTCTCCTTTCACCTGCATTATGACTCACCGCTCAAGGCGCCGATCAGAAAAGGGCAGAAACTGGGCACCATTGATGCAGTGATCGGCAGCAGGGACAGCAAAGGCAAGGTGATTCGCTCCTTTCCGATGGTGGCTGCCCGCGCCGTTGATCAGGCATCCTGGATGAGCAGGCAGTGGGATGGTCTGCGCCTGTGGATACGCAGATCGACCGGCGATCTGCTTCAGAACGATTCAGACAAACAGACCGATTCAGACAAGTAGATTTCACGTTTTATGACACTGACGGCATGGGTAAACGGCCGCTTTCTGCCACTGGATGAAGCGACCGTTCATATTGAGGATCGGGGCTTCCAGTTTGCCGATGGTGTTTATGAAGTCATCGCCTGTTTCGGCGGCACGTTCCTTGATATGGATGCGCATCTGAAACGGCTACAACGCTCCGCCGAAAGTATCAACATCGATCTGCCGATGACACTACCTGAACTTGCCACGCTGATTGAGCAGACCTACAATCATAACCCATTCGATGACGCCATGATTTATGTGCAGGTCACGCGCGGTGCAGCGCCCCGCTCACACCTGCCCAACGCCGGATTGACGCCCACCATGGTCATCACATCACGCCACCTGCCCATGCCTTCGGCCGAGAAAATCTCCGATGGCATCAACGCCATTACGCTTGAGGACATGCGCTGGAAACGCTGCGATATTAAATCTATCGCCCTGCTGACCAGCGTCATCGGCAAGCAGGAGGCGGCGTACCGGGGCGCCGATGAAACATTCTGGCTGGATGCAGACGGACATCTGCTGGAAGGCTGCGCCACCAACTGTTTCGCCGCTATAAACGGCGTGCTGGTCACTCACCCGCTCGATCATCAGGTATTGGGCGGCATTACCCGCAGGATGGTGTTGAGCGTCGCCAGAACGCACGGCATCACGGTGCAAGAGCGGCCATGGATGCTGAGCGAAGCCGAACTCACAGAGTGCATGATGAGCAGCACTACCAACGCTGTCATGCCGGTCTGCCATATCAATGGAGAAGTAGTCGGTACGGGTGAGCCAGGCCCGATGGCCATACAGTTGCGTAACTGGCTACTGGACGAATTTGACAAACTGAAACGCCACTCCTGATGAGCACTGTGAATTAACATGAAACGTAACTATTCAGCATTGCATATCACGAGATGAAAAAAATCCATGCGTGTTAAGGCCGTATTGCTGGATATGGACGGTACCATTGTCGATGCCTTTCCGCCGATTATCCGGGCACTGAACCAGACCTTTCGCGAATTCGCACTGCCACAGATGACCCCCCAAGAGGTCAAACGGCACACTGGCAAGGGCGATTGCAGCATGAAAGCGCTGTTCGGCGAGCGTAAGGAGCAGGCCGCAGCCCGTTTTCTGGAAATCCACGATGAGGACTACCTGGATAAAATCAGGCCGCTGGATGGTGCGGAAACACTGTTTCAGTGGTTACAGGCTCACGGCATTCCAACCGCTATCGTCACCAGCAAGAGCCAGATTCGCGCCGAAGCACAACTGGATGCACTGCACTGGACACACTATTTTGACACCGTTATTGGTAAAATGGATGGCCGACCGGAAAAACCCGATCCGGGCCCGATTCTGCTGGCCTGCGAACAGTTGGGCATACAAGCTGAACACAGCGTAATGATTGGCGATGGCATTGCCGATATGAAATCTGCCACCCGTGCCGGCAGTCGCGGGCTGGGATTGTGCGATGCATTCACAGCTGAAGAACTCACCGATGTGGGCGCATCAGCCTGCTTCCATTCACTCACCGAGGTTCACACATGGCTGAAAACAGCGATCAACTGATCCGCTTCCTGCTGCCGGAGGCACATTGTCGGGGTGTCGTGATTCGCGCTGAACAGATGTTCGCCGAATCCAACCGGATGCATGGCCTGAACGGGCCGGTTGTCAGCCTGTTCGACCAGAGTCTGCTGGCCGCCATCCTGTTATTATCGATCAGCAAGGGCGGCATGCGTCAGGTACTGCAACTGGATGCCACCGTCCCTGCTCCATTGCAGCGCATTCTGGTTGAAGCGCGACGTGGTGCGGTGCGCGGTTATCTCAACTGGCGGGAAGATCAACCGGTTCTGCATCAAACCGCCATCCATCACAACGCGGGCGATGGCATCAGCGACTGGCTGGGCAAGCCGATTCGCCTCTCCACCGTCCGCGATCTGGGCGTAGGCCAGCCTTACATCTCCACCATAGAACACGGTTCTGATTTTCTGGCTGATTACCTGATTCACTATCTCAATCAATCGGTGCAGATCCGCGCCGATATCATCCTGCACGGCAATCTGGCCATCATGATTGAAGCCATGCCGGGCTGCGATGACGACCGCTGGTTCAAGGCAGTCGAGACGATGGCCAAAATCCCGTCTGCCGCATTGCAAGATGAGTCGCCCGAATCGTTGCTGGGTTACTTTGACAGCTTGCGATGCAAAGTGGCCGGTCGCGATAATTATCGCTACCAGTGCGACTGCAGCCCCGAAAAAATGGCCGAAGCCATCAAGAATCTACCCTCCGATCAATTGGCCTCACTTGCCGATGAATCCAGACAGATCACTGTCTCCTGCCAATACTGTGATGCCCACCACATCATTAAGCCCTAAAAATCTTGAGCCACAGATGAAGACAGATAAACACAGATTAGAGTCAAAAGCAGCAATAAATTCAGAAAATTGGACCAATTGTAGTGCAGAACGCGAGTATCTTTCTGACTCGTTCCGCCTGGACTTTATTTATCTGCGTTCATCTGCGTTCATCTGTGGCTTGATGATGCTTGGTTTTGTGTGAAACAGATCAGCTACACGGTTATTCGCAGGCCGAGGCGGAAAACTGCCAGTATCGTCATCAGGCCGGATAACCGGATCGAAGTGCTGGCTCCCAGCCGTATGCCTGCCAGGCTGATCGATGAATTCATCCAGCAAAAAAGCGTATGGATTCATAAAAAACTGCACTTCAACAGGTCAGTCAGGGCCGAATATGTTGCCAAAACATTTCAAGCGGGCGAACAGTTTTACCTGCTCGGCAAACCGTACACACTAAGTTTGCAACAGGGCAAACGCGCCATTCAACTCAACGGCCATGAACTACTGGTCTCTCATCCTGCACCTCAGCCTGCAACAATCGGAAGACAAATCAGCCGCTGGTATTGCCAGCAAGCCGAGGCGCATTTGAAGGATCGAAGCCTGTTTTTTGCCACCATCATTGGCATACAGCCGCAACTGGTGGGTGTCAAAGCCTACAAAAGCCGCTGGGGCAGTTGTCATCACGATGGAAGAATCTATTTTAACTGGCGGTTAATCATGGCACCGGAGCATGTGATTGATTATGTTATGGTTCATGAACTGTGCCATCTGATCCATGCCAACCATTCAAAAGATTTCTGGGCATTGGTTCAGTCTATTTTTCCTGCATATAGAGATGCAAAAAACTGGCTGAAAATCAACGGGTTAACGCTATCACTGTAATCTGCCAATAACAGTTACGACGAACAGATGAACGGGAAATAGACACAGATGTACGAGGATAAACGCAGATGATGTCTTTTTAAGGACGATGCACTTTCAGCCGATAAACATGGTAAGACAGCAACAAGAGGAGCTTGATATGCTGATCATGGACTTTTCACATACGAACACCAAAGAACAGCCGGCAAATCCGGAGCGGTACCAACAGGATCATCCACAAATCGACTGGCGGGTTTCAGCATTTCGTGACGCACCTTTCAAACTCACCCGCATCCATAGCAAGGGAGTGAAAAACGTTACTGAAGTCGCCTCGATCGAGGCTGTCGCAGCACAATTTATTGCAGGTGGCGGCTCAATTGCCCGTCCGGAAGTGTATATTCCCGGCGTTGGTTCACTCATCAGTTGCCGCGATTGCGCCGGACACCTGTTCTCATTCTTTGAAGCCGAGTCCCCCGTCCGCCCCGAACACATCACCGGCATTGATTGATTCTGTAAACCGGAACCAACAAACTAAACCACAGAGGACACAGAGAGCACAGAGGCAATCAAAGGCGGAAACCGAAGGTAAGTGGACGCCCGAAAACCCTGTGAGTTTATCGCTAATGTCTGGATACGTAGCATGGTACTGAAAGCATGAATCCATCTGCCCTGTTTTTCCTCTGCGTCCTCTGCGGGGAAAAGTTTTTGATGACTTTAATCGCTGTTATCGCCGCGACGGATGCCCATTAACTCAGCCTGAATGAAGGCGTCAATATCGCCATCCAGAAATGCCTGCGTATTGCCGGTTTCCATGCCGGTGCGCAGATCCTTGATGCGTGACTGATCCAGCACATAGGAGCGAATCTGGTGGCCCCAGCCAATATCTGTTTTGGTATCTTCCAGCGCCTGTTTTTCCGATTGCTGCTTTTCAATTTCCAGTTCGTATAAACGCGCCTTGAGCATCTTCCAGCAGGCCTCGCGATTCTTGTGTTGGGAACGGTCATTCTGGCATTGCACAGCTACACCTGTTGGAATATGAGTCAGGCGTACCGCCGAATCGGTCTTGTTGATATGCTGACCACCAGAACCGGATGCACGATAGGTATCGGTGCGTACATCAGCCGGATCAATCTCAATATCTATCTCACGATCAATATCAGGATAGGCAAATACCGAAGAAAACGATGTATGACGCCGATTTCCGGAATCAAATGGTGACTTACGCACCAGCCGATGCACGCCAATCTCCGCCTTCAGAAAACCGTAGGCATATTCACCCTTGATCGATACCGTTGTAGATTTAATGCCCGCTTCTTCACCGTAAGTACATTCCATCAATTCGGTTTTGAAGCCTTTACGCTCGGCCCAGCGTAGATACATACGCAACAGCATTTCAGCCCAATCCTGCGCTTCGGTGCCGCCGGAGCCGGAATTGATATCAAGAAAAGCCGACTCCATATCGGTTTCTCCGCCCAACATCTGAGCCAGTTCCAGCGCTTCAACCTGGGGTTGTACAGCCTCAATGCATTCAACAGCCTCAACCTGTGAATCGCGATCACCTTCTTCCGCGCCCATCTCAAACAGCGTTCTGGCATCATCGAGTTCACTCAACGCCTGCTTGTAATCCTTCAATACTTTTTCCAGACGAGCACGTTCCTGCATCAAGCGCTGCGCCTCGGTCTGATCATCCCACAGGGACGGATCTTCAATGCGTGCATTCAGCTCGCGCAGATCCTCCTCTTTGGCATCAACGTCAAAGTGACCTCCGCATAGAAACCAGACGGTTGGCATAGTCCTCCGCCCGTGTTCTAAACCCTGCAATCTGATCTTCAATGTTCATGATTCACCTCTAATAATAATCCATTATCTCTACATTGTATGGATCCATTTCGTGGCACCCTTTGGTTACAGCCGGGTTAGTTGTTGAAATGCGTGTCAATATTTTCGCTTTGATGAATAATGCTCATCACTTCAATGCCACTTTTAGCCATGCGATATTCAGAAAGAAGATAATGTGCCATCAGT
>JALUWF010000338.1 GCA_027019785.1 Mariprofundus sp.
CCATCAGTTCTCCGAAATGTACCTTGGCTTCTTTCGCGGCGATAGACTGCATAATTCAACCTCTCTAAAAAATAGTTGCCACACTTTTTCTAAAAAACTCACATCGTACGGGCGAACCTTATGTTCTCCCCCTGCATAAAGGGCAAACACAAGGTTTGCCCCTGCACCTCGTCCAATCTCAAAATTTACGGAATTGGCCCACCACTTCGCCGTAGATATCCAGCGAGGTTTCCGGATAGATATCGGGATATTCCTCGTTGGCGGGTTCCAGAAACAGTCCATTGGCACCGGAACGCAGGTATTTTATGGTGAAATCACCATCCACAATGGCCACGACGATCTTGCCGATATTCGGATTGGTGTTGCGCTCGACAATCAGGAAATCGTTATCATGGATACCGGCATCAATCATGGAATCACCGCGCACTTCCACCAGCACCGTGCTGGAGGGGTGCGCCACCAGATATTCATCAATGGTGATCGCATCACCCAGCGCCTCGGTGGCCGGGCTGGCAAACCCAGCTGGTGCACGCCCCACATGCGGACGCGCAAAAAACATATTGGCCGGACTCAAACGGCCATTCGGGGCTTTGCGGATATAACCGGCAAAAATCATGCGATCAATAAACTTCACCGCCCCCTGCTTGCTGATACCAATCAGCCTGGCAATGTCGGCATAGGATGGAAGCAGGCGATGCAGAGCATAATAATCCTGTAATCGGCCCAGATAGAATGGATCTTTATTCACCATGGCGACAGTATGGTTGACGCTCGTACACCTGGCAAGCAAATTGATTGCTCACGCTTGTCATCTGCCATACAGGCACGGCAGCATTGTCGCCATGCAGTTGCCAGGAAGCATCTTATGAGAAAACGTATAGATACCGCCCGCCAACCGGAGGTCGTTCGCACCGCCATGCGTTTTGCCCTGATTGTCGGCCCTATTCTGGTTTTCATCAACCATGGCGACGCCATCATTGCTGGCACAATGAACTCGACCGACTGGCTGAAGAGCGCCCTGACCATGCTGGTACCCTATACCGTTTCAACCCTGTCGAGCGTCAGTGCCTACCACTCCTGCCGCAATAATTCAGAAAAGTAATCTCTCAAGTAATCTCTCAAATACAGGGAGACAGGAAGAATGAGCAAATAGACCTTTACGAAAAATATCTTGTACAAAATATTTTTCATAAGAGACTGATATGTTTTGGCTCCTCTGCGTGCTTTGCGGCTCTGCGAGACCAATGTTTTTCAACCCTATCTCTCGCCAAGACGCCAAGAGCGCCAAGAAAACCCAACCCGCATAGCCGGAACCAAACAGGAAAATCTAAAAACCCACACAATCACGAACCCGATTCAATAATAGCCGCCGCCGCTTTCAGGCCATCCACCGCAGCCGAAACAATGCCGCCGGCATAACCGGCTCCCTCGCCGACCGGATACAATCCCTGCACAGAAACGCTCTGCATCCGTTCATCGCGCAGGATACACAACGGCGATGATGTCCGGGTTTCCGATGCCAGCAAATTGGCCTCGGTGGTGACAAAGCCGCGCATCTTCCGCCCGAAGCCATTGATGCCTTCGCACAATGGGTCACTCAACCAGTCCGGAAAAATATCCCGCAGATCGGCAGCAACCACCTCGGGCTTGAAACGGGTAGCGGCCAGCTTGCCGGTAGCATGTCCGCCAATGAAATCGACCAGTCGCATGGCCGGTGCAGCGTACCGTTCCCCCGCTGCCCGAAATGTGGCAGCTTCCAGCTGACGCTGGAATTCGATCCCCATCAGCGGATGACGATCAACACCATGACGGCGAATATCATCCGGCGTCACCTGCACAACAATACCGGAATTGGCCCACTGACCTGCCCGTTTGGCATTGCTCATGCCATTGACCGCCATACCGCCGATTTCCGTCGGCGACGGCACAATCAGTCCGCCCGGACACATGCAGAATGAGTAAATACCGCGTCGATCAAGATAAGGATCGGCAACCTGATGGGTCAGCTTATATTCCGCCGCTGCCAGTTTGGCATGACCGGCCATGCGGCCATATTGATTCCGGTTGATCAGCGTTTGCAGATGTTCGGCGCGCACGCCGACGGCGAAGGCTTTGGCTTCCATCTGAATACCCAACTGGTGCAAGCGGGTCATCGTATCGCGAGCTGAGTGACCGGTGGCCAGCACCACATGATCGGCGGCAATTTCCATGTTATTGCCGGTTTTGCCATCTGTAATACGCACGCCGGTCACGCTGCCCGCATGCATCAGCAGATCGTCAACGCGGCTTTCAAAGCGGTAATCGACACCCAATGCCAGCAGGTGATGGCGCATATTGCGCACAATACGCACCAGTTTATCGGTGCCCAGGTGCGGATGTGCATCGACCAGAATATCGCTCCTGGCGCCGAAACGGACGAACGTATGCAACACATGACGCAGGTACGGATGCTTAATACGGGTATAGAGTTTGCCATCGGTATAAGTACCGGCACCGCCCTCGCCAAAACAGATATTGCTCTCTGGATTCAATTCGCCGCGAGAACGCAGACGCCCGATATCCCGCATCCTCGGCTCCACTGCCTTGCCACGCTCCAGCAACGTCACCCGCGAACCCGATTCGGCCAAGCCTAATGCAGCAAACAGACCGGCGGGACCGGCTCCGACCACCACCACATGTGTCGGTGTGGAACAGCGTTGTTTGAAAATATCGGGGCATTGCGCTTCGAGTGACGAGCGTTCAATCACGCGCACCTGCGCAGGCAGGCTCTCCAGTCTTGTCGTGAGTCGGACTTCATAGGTGCAAACGAAATGAATGTGGCTCTTTTTACGCGCATCCAGCGCCCGGCGAACACAATTCGCGCCGAGCAACTGGGCGCGATCAATCCCCAGCAGCGCAATCAGGCGAGCGACAATATCTTGCTCATCCTCGTCCAGTTCAACCGCGACATTGCTGATGGCGTATGATATGTCAGTTGCCATTATCGCTATCCACATACACCAGCGCCGGATTGAAATGTTCAGCTTCAGCGGCATTCACCTCGGCATAGGTACAGATAATCAACAGATCGCCTGCCGCCGCCTTGTGCGCTGCTGCGCCATTGACGCCAATCGTGGCGCTACCGCGCGGCGCGGTAATGGCGTAGGTGGTAAAACGCTCGCCATTGGAGACATTATAAATATGTAGCTGTTCAAACGGCAGGATATTGGCCTGCTCCATCAGATTCTGATCAATGGCGCAGGAGCCTTCATAATCGAGTTCGGCATGGGTCACCGTCACCCGGTGAATCTTGGATTTCAGCATGGTCAGTTTCATCATATCTTCTCCGTTTAGTGCGTTAGTCTCTCACGAAAAATATCTTGTACAAAATGCATAAGAAATATTTTCCACAGCAAAGCAAATGATCATAAAATCAAAACCTTTTCACCACAGAGGACACAGAAAAAAACCTCAACCAAACATCAACCACGTTCCTTTCATTCCTATTCATTCTAAGTTCCCGACTTTGCCTTTCTCTGTGCTGATTGTTTTTCATCTCCGTCTTTGTGGTTCAACTTGTAAAGTTCCTGATATGCTAGGTTAGGCATCTCGCCGCTATCCAGCGGCATATTATCGATCAGACGAGCCGCCCCGACTCTGGCCGCGACAAAAACGCGCGCCGTCGCGCCGTCCGGCCTGTCATCCAGATGCGCAAGCGGCATCAGTGAAACTGCGTCGCGCACATCCAGATATTCAGGTTCAATCCCGGCTGCTGCAAGTATCCCTGTCCCCTCTTCCAGCAAGCAGGAAACATCTTTTTGTCCGTGCATTGCTGCCTGTTGCATTGTTTTCAGAGCGCAGGAGAGCGCCAGCGCGCTGCTTCGATCCGAATCCGACAGATAACGGTTGCGGCTACTCATGGCCAAACCATCGGGCTCGCGCATGGTCGGCATACCGATGATTACAAGCGGCATATGCAGATCAGCCACCATGCGTCGGATGATAGTCAGTTGTTGCCAGTCCTTTTCGCCAAAGATGGCGACATCCGGTTGCACGATATTGAACAGCATATTCACCACCGTCGCTACCCCGTCGAAATGACCGGGGCGTGATGCCCCGCATAAACAGTCGGCCAGTTCACGCACCGTTAGCGTGACATTCGAACCATTGGCAGGATAGAGATTGGCGGGATAAAAGATAACATCCACGCCGGCAGCGGCGCAGGCGGCGCGATCAGCCTCAAATGTACGGGGGTAGGCAGCCAGATCCTCGTTAGGGCCGAATTGCAGTGGATTGACATAGATGGAGACGATAACCATGTCCGCTACTGCCCGTGCCTGTTCAATCAGACTGATATGGCCGGCATGCAGACTGCCCATGGTCGGCACGAATGCGATGCTGCTATTCCCGCGCAGGGGTTGCAGGCGGCGACGCAGATCGTCAGGCGTGCGGAAAATATTCATGACGGAAACCGGCCAGACTTTACATCAGCCGACCATCGTGCAATGGCATCCGACATCAGCTGCCGTGCATCGGCATAAGCCGGCGCAAACGGGGGATTGGATGCAGAGAGACCAACCAGATCATTGAACACCAGCACCTGCGCATCGCAGTTGCCACCGGCGCCGATACCGACGGTCGGAATATCGACGCTGCGGGTGATCTCAGCCGCCATATCTGCCGGTATATTTTCCAATACCACGCTGACCGCTCCCGCCTCACTCACCGCTTGCGCATCCCTGATAAGCTGGGTACGGCCTGCTGCATCCGTGCCGCGCTTGCCGTAGGAACCGAATTTCTTCACCGATTGCGGCGTTAATCCGATATGCGCCACCACGGCAATGCCGCGATCAGCCAGAAAACAGATGGTGGAAGCCATCGGTTCGCCGCCTTCGATTTTCACCGCGTCACAACCGCTCTGCTGCAAGACCCGCACGCATGACGCAAAAGCCTGCTGCGGCGATTGCTGATAGGTGCCGAATGGCATATCGCATACCACCCAGGCACGCTTCCGCCCCCGCACAACGGCGGCGGTATGATGAATCATCTGTTCGAGCGTGACGGGAATAGTGGAATCGAAACCCAGGCAGACCATGCCGAGCGAATCGCCCACCAGCAGCACATCGGCTCCGGCTGTTTCGGCAATCTCGGAGCTGCTGGCATCATAGGCCGTGATCCATACGGTTTTTTTGTTACTCTGACTGGCGTGCAACAGCGTTGCTGCAGTAACCGGTTTCTTTGTATTCATGATTTCATTCATGGTTTCCTTTCCGCTTCAGTCCGCCTGCGTACAGGTTGGGTACCGTCTTTGAGGATGGACGAAGCCTGCCATTTACACGCCAGTCGCGCCACAGCAATTCGCCATCACCCTGAATGATTACTCATCTGACTTAATGATTGATGATGCATTTGTTGACAATACATGCCGCCCATACATACCATATTCAGCCATAGTCATAAATATGAAATCGAGGGTCTGTTCACATTCAAAAACGCATTGCGATCATTGGTGGCGGCATCTGCGGACTCACTGCCGCACTGCGCCTTGCGGAAAACAGCTTCACGGTCGAACTGTTTGAAGCGGCCCCACGCCCGGGTGGACGCACCCGTTCATTTTTGGACAAACAAACAGGTGAATGGTGCGACAATGGGCCGCACCTGCTGAACGGCGCTTATCGGGCCACCCAAAGGCTTCTTGCTGAGTGTGATGCCGCAGATCATATCTGCTGGCAGTCATCGCTCAAACTACCGTTATGGGATCGCCAACGCGGTCATTTCAGCTTGCACCCATCCTCCCGATTACCCTTCCCTATTGCCTTGCTGGCGGCGGTGCAAGCTATGCCCGGACATAACTGGAAGTCCGCACTGGCCATGTTGCGTATGCACTTCGGCATAAAAAGTCACCACACAGACGGTAGCGTGGAGAGACTGATGCGTCGCTGCAATGCGCCGGATGCATTCATCCGGGATATGATCGAACCCATCTGTCTGGGCGCTATGAATGAACCCATAGCGACAGCCGATGCCACCTCGTTTGGGCGTGTATTAGCTGAAAGTTTTGCTTCCAAAAGTTGCGCCCGACTAGGCTGGTTCAATGCACCGCTACAACAGGCGCTGATTGAACCTGTCATACGTAAAACAGAACAGTCAGGCGCCACCATCCACTGCTGCCATTCGGTACGATCGGTAACAAAAGAGCTGTCCGGCATCAGTGTCGATGGCGAGCATTTTGATGCAGCCGTTATTGCCCTGCCGGCTTATGCGCGAAACCGATTGTTGGGTTGCCATGGGCCCTGCGCAACCGGCGTCATTAGCAATATCCACCTCTGGTACCAGGATCATCCGGGCTTGCCTGAGCCGTTTATCGGCGGCATTGGTACGCTGGGTCAGTGGTTTTTCGACATATCAGCCCAAACTGTTCAAAGCGATGAATCTATCAGGCATCTATGCGTTGTGATTAGTGCCGATCCCCTGAATATGGCGCGCGACAGCGTCATCAAACAGGTACATCGGGAACTGTCACATATCTGTGGATACAGACATATGCCATCACACGTTCGCATGGTACGTGAAAAACGAGCCACAGTACTGGTGCGCAGACACCAACATGCATCCACAACGCCCGGCATCATCGACGCCTCGGAGTCACCTCCGCCCGGGGAATTGCCCGCCACCATTGAGTTTGCCGTACAGCGGGGTGAAAAAGTCGCACTGGAGGTCATAGGGCAGTTTAAATAACGCACGTTATCCACTTTTCCCCAGACTGAAGTAAAATTTCCGATCCAATGCCGATTAGATGATTATCTACATTATTAATAAGTCATAACTATTTGTTTTTATTGTAGTATATTAAGTGCATAATATTTAATCATGTCACATGTATGTCACAAATATGTAATAAACAGAGGCATTGCAGAGTATCTATCCACAATGTTATCCACAACGTCTGTGGATAGTAGCGAAACACCATAAAAAACAATGGACTTGCGGCGCTTCAGCTCCAAAATATTATCCGGGATTGCGCTGTTGGCATCATCTTCTTATGATTACCAAATGCCAGAAAAACCGTTTCGAACCTCAATCATGTCCGATCGGGTCATTGAAGAATTTGACCGGGCTTTGAACAATATCTTTTGCAAACAGACCAGCTCGCGCGATTACCCGGCAACGGTGACACAACGCGAATCGCCAACGCTTAGCCACCAGCAGAAACGAAAAGCGGCAGGACTTATGCGCGTCAATCATGCCGGCGAAATGGCTGCACAGGCATTGTATCAGGGTCAGAGTCTGACCGCCCGCGATCCCAGGCTGGCGGAAAAACTGAAATCTGCGTCCATAGAAGAGGCGGATCATTTGAACTGGTGCCGCAATCGCCTGGAAGAGTTGGATGAACGCCCTTCCCTGTTTGATCCACTGTGGTATGCCGGTTCATTCGCCATCGGCATGGTTGCGGGCATTGCTGGCGACCGGTGGAATCTGGGTTTCTTAGCTGAGACCGAACATCAGGTTGTACGTCACCTGAGTAGTCATCTTAATAAGTTGCCGGACAATGACACACGCAGTCGGGCCATCGTCGCACAAATGAAAATCGATGAACAGGGTCATGCCGACCTGGCCGAGGGGCTTGGTGCTGCTCAATTGCCTCAGCCGGTTAAACAAGCGATGAAGCTAACCTCTAAAATTATGACCACGCTGGCAGAGAAGGTATGACATAGTGCCCCTGTCGCATCTGAACTGAGTAGTTATCATGCCATTTGACTTAGCCGTTATTGATCTGGACAACACGCTGTACGCCGCCAGTAGCGGCGTATTTGCGCGCATGGACAAGCGCATGACGGCATTTGTAGCCCGCGAACTTGGCGTCAGTTCCGAGCAGGCCAATCTGTTGCGGGCTACATACTGGAAGCAGTACGGCACCACGCTACGCGGCATGATGCTACACCACGGCATGGCGCCGGAACCATTTTTGCAAGATGTTCATAACATTGATGCACATGAAATTCTGGACAGGGACGATGCGCTGGCGATCGCGCTGGATCATCTGCCTGGTCGCAAGGTGATTCATACCAACGGCATCCGGGAACATGCCGAACGCATTCTGGACAGGTTGGGAATCACCGACCACTTTGAAGCAATCTACGATATCCGTTTCAACAACTATATTCCCAAACCATGTCAGCAAACGCTGGCCAGCCTTATCGAAATAGAAGGAACCAGACCCGAACGAACACTGGTGGTTGATGATATGACGGACAACCTGCGCGTGGCCAAAGCGCTTGGCTGCAGAACGGCATGGATCAACCAGGAGATCAGCAGGGAAGACGGAGAATCATGGGATTATCACATTCCTCGTTTTCATCAGTTACCGAAGGCATTGTTGAATTTAGAATTGAGAATTGAGAATTAAGAAACGAGCTCCCTTTCACTATTCCCCTTTCACTATTCCCCATTCCTCACTGATTCATCCGCTCAAAAAACTCGGCGTTATTCTTGGTCTGCCCCAATTTATCAAGCAGAAATTCCATTGCATCAATCGTACCCATTGGCGAGAGAATCTTGCGAATAATCCATACCTTTTGCAGCTCTTCCTTCGGAGTCAGCAACTCCTCTTTACGCGTGCCTGACGGCGCAATATCAATGGATGGGAAGATACGTTTATCCGTCAGCTTGCGATCCAGCTTGATCTCCATATTGCCGGTGCCCTTGAACTCCTCGAAAATCACATCATCCATCTTGGATCCAGTTTCTACCAGCGCCGTGGCGATAATGGTCAATGAGCCACCATCCTCAATATTGCGGGCCGCCCCGAAGAAACGTTTCGGTCGATGTAATGCGTTGGCATCCACGCCGCCAGTCAAAATTTTACCGGAGGATGGCACCACAGTATTGTAGGCGCGCGCCAGCCGGGTAATGGAATCAAGCAGAATAACCACATCCTTACCATGCTCAACCAGTCGCTTGGCCTTCTCTATCACCATTTCAGACACCTGCACATGCCGCTGGGCCGGTTCATCAAAGGTCGAAGATACCACTTCGCCCCGCACGGAACGCTTCATGTCGGTCACCTCTTCCGGACGCTCATCAATGAGTAACACCATCAATTCAACAGCCGGATGATTGGCCTCAATGGAGTGGGCAATGGACTGCATCATCACCGTTTTACCGGTACGCGGCGGCGCCACCAACAGGGCGCGCTGCCCTTTTCCGATTGGCGCTACAATATCAATAATCCGACCGGTCACATCTTTTTTGGTCGGATTGTCAATTTCCATATGCAGCCGTTCATCCGGATACAGCGGGGTAAGGTTGTCGAACAGCACCTTGGTACGCGCCGCCTCCGGCGATTCGCCATTGGTTGTATCCACTGTTTTCAGCGCAAAATATTTCTCACCCCGACGCGGTGGTCGGATCTCACCAGCCACCGTATCACCCTTACGCAGAAAGAAACGACGAATCTGATGTCCCGATACATAGACATCATCCGGCCCGGACAGATAATTGGCATCAGGTGAACGCAGAAAACCAAACCCATCCGGCAAAATCTCCAACACGCCTTCACTATAGATGGTACCGCCGCGCAGACCATGAGCGCGTAAAATCGCAGATACCTGTTCCTGCTTACGCATACCGGCAGCATTATCAATATCATAGGAATCGGCCAGTTCCAGCAGTTCGGTCGGCGATTTGGCCGACACCTCCTTCAAATGCAGTGAAACGCCGTCCATCTCGTCGGAAACTTTCTCTTCCGGATCTTCACGGCGACCGCGCTTGTTATTGCTGCGCTCACCCTTTTTCCATCGCCCGCGCTTGGGCTGCTCATGAGTTGTTTCCTGAGTATCTTCTTTTGAATCTGCGGTGAGGCTGGCATCTTTGCTTACATCATCCTGGCTAACGATTTTACGTGGCCGACCCCGACGACGAGGTTTATCATCGCTTTTCACTTTTTCCGGCGTCTCCTTTTGCAATGACGTCAATTCCGATTCCGCAACGTCGACCGATACTGCCTCCACAACCTTGCGTGGCCGCCCTCGTCGGCGAGG
>JALUWF010000339.1 GCA_027019785.1 Mariprofundus sp.
CCGCAACGTCGACCGATACTGCCTCCACAACCTTGCGTGGCCGCCCTCGTCGGCGAGGGGTTACCTCCGCAGTTTCAGCAGGTGCTGCAGTATCTGCAACGTCCTGTGGGGCTTTATTTTCCTGAGACATGGGAAATTCTCCAAGTAGTAGACACATTCATTGATCGTGACTGGTATCCGTTAAGCTCTTATAGCTGACAACGATTTAAGACTAGTAACAGTTCGGCTGGCTTTAAGTTGGTTAATCATTTAGTCATTACATCCAATGGGACAACCGGAACGCCGGCAGATCACCGGCACGTGGGCATTGCTAAATGTGTCCGATTGCCGTGTCAACCCCAAAAAACAAAGAATGGTCAGATACCCTGTCTATTCAGTATAAAGTAGCAATAATTAAAAGCGGATCATCCATAATAATAAAGGTTGCTGAAATTCATAGCTGGCGTTGCTAGTGTGCAGCCATGTCCAATTCTACTATTTATGTTGATACCCCATCCCTGCTGCAAACAGCCTGCGACGATATGGCATCTTGCCACGTACTCTGTCTTGATACCGAATTTCACCGCGAAAGCACCTATTACGCTGAATTCGCCCTGTTGCAGATTTACGGCAGCGGCCAGTGCTGGATCGTTGATCCTATTGCCATCGACAACCTGACCAAGCTGTGGGATGTCCTGCGCAGCCATGATATTCTGAAAGTATTTCATGCTGGCCGGCAGGATATCGAAATATTTGTCAAGGAGTCCGGATCTGTCCCAACGCCCCTGTTCGATACACAGGTTGCAGCAGCGCTTCTCGGTTACGGCCAGCAGGTCGGATTCGGCAATCTGGTACAGAACATCACCAAAAAGGCGCTCCCCAAAGGTGAATCATTCACCAACTGGAAAGCGCGCCCGCTAACACCCAAGCAGCTCACCTATGCAGCCGATGATGTCATCTGGCTGATGCCGGTTTACCAACACTTGCAGGAGCGACTGGAAGCCACCGGTCGCACTGACTGGCTGGCGGAGGAACAGAGCGTACTCACCAACCCGGCCACTTATGATAATGATGAAGCTTCCGTTTTCTGGCGCGTCAAGGGGGTCACCAAACTCAAAGGCAAACATCTGGCAACCTTGCGTGAACTGGCAGCATGGCGCGAACGCGCGGCCAAAACCCGCGATATTCCCCGTCGCCGTATGCTATCGGATGAAGCGCTGCTGGAAATCGCCCGTCGTGACAAATTAAATACCGAAACCATGCAGCGCATGCGCGGCATCAACGCCGGCTTCATCAAACGCTTTGGTGAAGAGATCATCCATGTTTGGCAACGAGGAATGGATACGGATGAAGCCGACTGGCCGAAACAGCAAGCCCGCCGCCACAACCATGCCGGCACAGATCTCAGGCTGGAAATGCTCGATACGCTGGTGCGACTGAAAGCCGAAGAGGGTGAGATAGCATCATCCATTCTGGCCAATAAATCCGAACTGTCCAAACTTGCATCATGGGGCTATCGCTGTAAAGAAGAACCTCCGGAAGTGAGTTGTCTGCATGGCTGGCGTTATGAACTGGTCGGCCATGATCTGTTGCGCCTGCTGCGCGGTGAAATCTGCCTGCATCTGAATCCACAAACAGGATTGCCCGTCATCAGCCGATTCAATGATAAATACATTGCATGAAACTCTGCTT
Organism: Mariprofundus sp.; assembly: GCA_027019785.1. Lineage (GTDB taxonomy): Bacteria > Pseudomonadota > Zetaproteobacteria > Mariprofundales > Mariprofundaceae > Mariprofundus. The sequence continues at coordinate 1,672 of JALUWF010000339.1, forward strand.
TTCTATTGATGCGCTCTCCCCGTCCGGAGCCAAAGCATGGCGATTGTTAGAGGATAACAGCTGGCGCGAATGCATCTATGCCGAACCGCTACAGCACGGCGATGCCCGCATTACAGACAAGTTCAATGCTGAAGAGTGGCTCAACAGACGCTTAAAAAAAGATCCAGATAGCGTCCTAACCCCTCAGAAAAAAGCAGGAAAGTTTGATTTTTTAATGCGCGGTATTTTTTCGCATGCTGTGTTGCACCGCACATCAGGCGCTCCAATCCCCGATAAAAAACAGCTGCTCGCTGCTCTGGCGCAACTGCAGCCGGGAACGCCGTGGCTGCTCTATCTCGATGTAGCTGGTCACTTCCGGGCTCTCGATACCGACAAGAGATCGATCATGAGCAATCTCGATATTGCCGTGCGCGGTGAGATCGCCTCCAGTGAAGATTATATCGGTTCCAAAGCCGCCGCCAATGAAAGCATGATGGACAACCTCTACCGTCAGTTTCTGGCCGGCTGGCTGGATCATCTCACATCATCCAATATGAACGTGTTTGTGCCTGATATAGAAAAATTGAAAGCGGAATCTGACTATATTGATGCCATTAGCAACTGGCATCCCGAACAGCCAGCCGACTAACCAACCGATAATAAGCAGGTTGGGGAACGCGCGCGCCATGGAAAGGGGAGATGGGAAGACAACGCGCGCCCCCCGGTCTGGATACTGCAGTGGTCTGCAGCCATGCCACTATCTTACAAATTAAATTGCACACACGATATTGCCCAGCCGTTCGGTCAGTTTCATATTCTCGCTATAGTCGATAGGCACGACAATCAGGCTGGGGCCGGACTCGGCAAAGGCTGTTTTGAGCGTACTTTCAAGATCTGCGCTATATTCAACGCGATGGCCGTGCCAGCCAAAGGCTTTGGCCAGTAACATCCACTGCGGATTGCCGAAACTCAGGTCGGTATGATGACCAAACTGATTCTGCTGTTTCCAGACAATTAACCCGTAGGCGTGATCCTCCCACACCATCACCACGATATTGCTGTTTAGCCGTTTGGCTGTCTCCATCTCCTGCACATTCATCATAAAGCCGGCATCGCCGCAGATGGAGAGGATCTGCCGCTGTGGATAGACCAGCGACGCGCCGATGGCGCCGGGCAAGGCGAAACCCATTGAGCAGAAACCATTGGGAATCAGACAGGTATTGGGCTCATGGCATTGATACTGACGGGCGATCCACATTTTATGCGCACCGACATCGGAGAGCAGGATATCATTGCGCCCCATCACCTGACGCACATCGGCCAGCACCTTCTGTGGGCGAATCAGATGTTCGGTCTGATCATGCGCATGCTGCGTCAACTCCAGATGCATCTGATACCGGGTTTCACGCTGCTGATTCAGATTGCGTTCCACCGGGCCAAGCCGTTCAATATTGGAATTGATGGTGGCCAAGGTATGGCTTAAATCGCCGATCAGTTCCAGTTCGGGATGGTAATGCTCATCAATTTCAGCCGGCAGAAAATCGATATGAATAATGCGTTTGCCATGATCAGCATTCCACAGATGCGGATGATATTCTACCATGTCATAACCCAGCGTAATGACCAGATCGGCGGCGTCCAGCGCGCAGGCCACCACATCTCTGGCCTGCAAACCGATTGTATAGAGGCAATAGTCGGCATCGGCGTCCACGCAGCCTTTGGCCATAAAGGTATTGATCACCCCCACCCCTGTGACATCGCAAAAGCGGCGCAGCTCGCTGCTGGCATCGTGGCGTACGCAGCCGTTGCCCACCAGCACAACAGGCCGTTTGGCCTGCCTCAAAATAGAGAATGCATGTTCAATCTGTTCCGGATCCGCAACCGGACGACGATAACGACGCGGCTGCATGGGCACGGCATCCGTTGCCATTTTGGCGACATCTTCGGGCAGTTCAATATGACATGCGCCCGGTTTTTCACTGCGCGCCAGACGCACGGCCTTGCGCACAATCTCCGGCACGGCAGCCGGATGGCGGATCGAAGTCGCCCACTTGGTGACCGGCTTAAACATACTCACCACATCCATAATCTGATGCGACTCCTTATGCAGTCGGGTTGTCGCCCCCTGCCCGGTCAGCACCAGCATCGGCGCATGATCCATATTGGCATCGGCCACGCCGGTAATCAGATTGGTCGCCCCCGGCCCCAGCGTGCCCAGACAAGCCGCCGGATTGCCGGTCAACCGCCCGTAGGCCTCGGCCATAAAGGCCGCGCCCTGCTCGTGCCGAGTCAGAATAAAGCGAATCGATTCCGACTGTTCCAGCGCCATCATAAAATCGGCATTCTCCTCCCCCGGCACCCCGAAAATATATTCAATGCCCTCCGTTTCCAGACACCGCACCAACAATTCCGATGTATTCATCTTCGTCTCCTTAAAAACAGATCAAAACCTTTTTTCACCGACCGTTCCTGCGCATCCATGCGCCCACGGCATTCGGGCATCCTGCCCATCACAAAGGACGCAGAGGAAAACCAGACAAATCAAAATCTTTTTTACCGCAAAGAGCGCAAAGGTACGCAAAGGAAAACAATATAGAGTCTTGCTTGCAATTATAGATGGAACGCCCTCCACCTTTCATTATTTGCCTTTCTTTGCGTGCCTTTGCGTCCTTTTCGGTTACTGATTTTGACTTTCCTCTGCGTACTCTGCGGTGAAATATTTTGACTTTATGTGATCCCGCCGGAGTAAATCACGGTCATTTTTTCGATTTGCATGTCGCGAATTGCAAACGGGATGCCGCCGACGCCGAGGCCGGAATGTTTCAGCCCCGCAAAGGGCATCCAGTCCACCCGAAAGGCAGTGTGATCGTTGATC
>JALUWF010000340.1 GCA_027019785.1 Mariprofundus sp.
CTAGTGGGCCGCTTGATAAATAGAGTAATTTAACGGGAAAAGGTGTACTATGCCGGTATGCGTAGACCTCAAGAATTCTCCATCGATGCTTCCAGTGCGCGTACGTTGCGTGGCTGGTTACGCTCCACCACATTGCCCCAGGGTCAGATTACTCGGGCGAAGATTGTCCTGGCGTTACATGCAGGGAAAACACCCAGCGAGGTCGCAGATGAGCAGTTCGTATCCTGCAAGACAGTGCACAAATGGCGCAATCGGTTTGTGGAATCCGGAGTGGACGGTCTGCTCGACGAACAACGCCCTGGGCGACCGCCAACGCTGGATCGGAAAACCATCGACCGAGTGCTGACGCTAACGACTCAGTATGTGCCCGAGGAAGCCACGCAGTGGAGCGAGCGGTTGATGGCCGTGCATGCCGGTGTGACGCCCTATCAAGTTCGCAAGATCTGGAAAGCAGCAGACCTGCAGCCGCACCGACTCAGGACGTTCAAGATCAGTAACGATCCACAGTTTGCGGAGAAGGTTGTCGATATCGTTGGCTTGTATATGAACCCGCCGAGTAATGCTGTGGTACTCAGCGTGGACGAAAAGACGCAAATTCAGGCGCTGGACCGCACCCAGCCGGGGCTGCCCTTAAGCCCTGGGAAGATCGGTAGCCGAACCCACGATTACAAACGGCACGGGACTGCGAGTCTGTACGCAGCTTTCAATATTCTGACTGGTAGCATCATGGGCAAAGTTGCGGCGCGAACCAGGGCCAAAGAGTTCCTTTCCTTTTTGCGTCAGATCGATAGGCGCCATCCGAAAGGCAAGGACCTGCACATCATTCTCGATAATCACAGCGCCCACAAAACGAAAGAGATCAGAGATTGGCTGGAGGCCAGGCCTTACATTCACTTCCATTTCACGCCGACCAGTGCCTCCTGGCTGAATGCAGTAGAGGGTTGGTTTGCCCAGCTTGAACGGCGCGCCCTCTACCGCGGAGTTTTCACCAGCGTCCCAGAGCTCAAAGCAGCATTACTCGACTTTATTAAAGTCCACAATCGCACGTTGGCCAAACCGTTCAAATGGACCAAGGATGCGAAGGGTATCCTCGCAGCCGTTGATAGAGCAAAGAATGCGTTACCTAATTAATCAAGCGCCCCACTAG
>JALUWF010000341.1 GCA_027019785.1 Mariprofundus sp.
CGGTGTCAGAGCGTTATTCAGCACAGGAAATCGAAGCCAGATGGCAACAAAAATGGGATGAAGCGGGTATTGATGCTGCCAGCGAAGATGATGCGCGTCCACCCTACTATTGCCTGGTCATGTTCCCCTACCCGTCCGGCAATCTGCATATGGGCCATGTGCGTAATTATTGTCTGGGCGACGCAGTGGCGCGCTATAAACGCATGCAGGGTTTCAATGTATTGCATCCGATTGGTTGGGATGCCTTCGGCCTGCCGGCTGAAAATGCGGCAATTAAACACCATCGCCCCCCAGCTGAGTGGACCTACGCCAACATTGATCAGATGCGCGGACAGCTCAAGCAATTGGGTCTCTCCTACGACTGGAACCGCGAAATTGCCACCTGTCACCCCGATTATTATCGCTGGGAGCAGTGGCTGTTCACCCGGCTGATGGAGAAGGGATTAGCCTATCAATCCAATGCTGAAGTGAACTGGTGCGGTTCCTGTCACACGGTATTGGCCAATGAGCAGGTGGTGGACGGCGTCTGCTGGCGCTGCGATACGCCGGTGATTCGCAAGAATCTGAAGCAGTGGTTTATCCGCATCACCAATTATGCCGAGGAATTACTTAACGATCTGGATCAATTGCCGGGCTGGCCTGAAAAAGTTATCGGCATGCAGCGCAACTGGATCGGAAAATCAAGCGGTGCGGAGGTCTCTTTCGGCCTGGAAGACTCAGACGAAACGCTGAATATCTTTACCACCCGGCCCGATACATTGATGGGCGTCACCTATATGGCGGTAGCTGCGGGCCATGCGCTGGCTATCAAGGCGGCAGAACACAATCCCGAACTGACTGCATTTCTCGATGAGTGCAGTAGAATTTCCACCAAGGAAGCCGATGTCGAAACGATGGAAAAGAGGGGTATGCCGACCGGCTTTTATGCCATCCACCCGATTTCGGGCGAAAAGGTGCCGGTATGGGTGGCCAATTTTGTACTGATGGGTTACGGCACCGGCGCGGTGATGAGCGTGCCGGCACATGATCAACGCGATTTTGAATTTGCCAGGAAATATGATCTGTCTATCAAGCAGGTGATCAAACCAGCCGAAGACGACTGGGACATCGAAACAGCAGCATTTACCGATGTCGGCATATTGATCAATTCGGGGCGATTTGACGGTTTAACATCAGATGACGCCAAACAGGCCATCACGACCTGGTTGTCCGGCCACAACAGGGGCAATGAACGTGTACAATACCGTTTACGAGACTGGCTAGTCTCGCGCCAACGCTATTGGGGCGCACCGATTCCGGTCATTCATTGCGAGGATTGCGGTGCAGTATCTGTGCCGGATGATCAGTTACCGGTTGAACTACCCACCCATTTGCAACCGACCGGCGGCGCATCGCCACTGTGCGAATGCGATGCATTTAAGCATGTCTATTGCCCGCAATGCGGCAAACCGGCGCTACGCGAACTCGATACCTTTGATACTTTCATGGAATCATCATGGTATATGAATCGCTATGTCAGCCCGCGCCATACCGAGGCCATGGTCGATGCCGAAGCCATGCGGCGTTGGGCACCGGTGGATCAATATATCGGCGGTGTTGAACATGCGGTACTGCACCTGCTCTATGCCCGTTTTTATCATAAACTGATGCGCGATGCCGGCCTGTTCACCGCTGAACAGGGCGGTGATGAACCATTCAAAAACCTGCTAACGCAGGGCATGGTGCTTAAAGACGGCGCCAAGATGTCCAAATCCAAGGGCAATACGGTTGACCCCAATGCCATCATTGAACATTTCGGGGCGGATACGGCGCGCTTGTTCACCCTCTTCGCCGCCCCGCCGGATCGCGACCTGGAGTGGAATGACGCCGGCGTGGAGGGCGCACACCGTTTCCTGAGCCGCGTCTGGCGGCTGCTGCAAAGAGCGGATACAGATGGCGATGCAGATAGCAATACAAGCAGCGATCAAACAGATGCAGCCGCTGTCAAAGCGATACGCCGAAGCATTCATACCACCATTAAAAAGGTGACGCATGCATTTGAACACGGCTTCGCTTTCAATGTCGCCATTGCCGCACTGATGGAGCTGGCCAACAGCCTGCAGGCATTCGAGCCGGCAAGCGTTGCCGGCAAGACCGCTTATCAGGAAGGCTTACAAGCACTGTCCACCATGCTGGCCCCATTCGCGCCGCACTTCGCCTGTGAAATCGGCGCAAGACTGGGCATGGAGAAAATGGCTGTGGTATCCAACTGGCCACAAGTAGATGAAGCCGCACTGGAGCAGGATGAGATTACACTGGTAGTGCAGATTCAAGGCAAGAAGCGTGGCGAAATCACCATTGCTAAAAATGCCGGTCAGAATGAAGCGATGATGGCGGCGCAGGCTGATGCTTCCATCAACAAATGGCTTGATGGCATGCAGACTGTCAAAGTGATTCTGGTGCCGGGGCGATTGCTCAACATCGTGGTGAAACCGGTTTGAAACTGCAGCGATTCAAAATAACCCTGCTGGCAGCAGTATTGGCGCTGAGTGGCTGCGCCTACCACCTGGTCGGCCATGGCGGCGGCTCCGGCGCGATTCCGACCAATGTCACCAGTGTAACCATCACCGGCAATGTCGGCAGCGAACTACTCACCCAACTGCGACAACAACTACAGTCAGATCGTTACACACTGGTCAATAGCGGGGATGTCACGGATCAAGCGCACCATGCAACCGTTTCCGTCACCTTGGCAACGCCGATATTTACGCCGTCCACATACGATATCAGTGGCGTCGCCACGCAATATCGCATGACGCTCACCGGTTCATTGCAAGTGGACAGAGATGGTGAAACCATCTGGCATAGCGGCCCGATTCAACGCCAGGGTGATGTCTTCGTCACCGGCGGCCCGGTCAGCATTGAAGCGTCCAAACAACGCTTACAGAAAGACCTGAGCAAACAGTGGCTTTCCGATGCCATAGGTCGCCTGCGCTCCGGTTTTTAACATGCGCCTGAATCCGGACCATTTATTGCCCCCGAAGCACCACATCTACTACCTGTCCGGTGAAGATCACGATGCCCTGTTTGAGATGGCTGATCTGCTGCTGGCTGCCGGCGAAGAAAATGCGCTGCGCATGCGCCTCGATGTCAGCGAATTGAATCGTATCGAAGTGGAATCCCGCAATCAGGGCCTGTTCGGCCCGTCCGCCTGTTATGCTCTGGTGCGCAATGCCCAATCGGCCAATCCAAAGCAAATCGCCCATCTGTTGCAGTTGCTGGACACGCTTGGGCCTGATCACCGCCTGATCATCTGCGCCCCCGGCATCGAATGGAAAAAAGCGTTGCATAAAAAGATGAAGGCCATCGCCTCCGTGCCCCACTGCGAATTCAAGCCGCCCGATGAAGCGGGCTTCAATCGCTGGCTGGATCAGCAACTGGTAAACTCAGGCCTGAACATCAGTCCCGAAGCGAGCCAATGGATGGGAGAGCACTTATACGGCATGCGTCTGGCCGCTCGTCAGATGATTGAGCGGCTGCGTTGGTACGATAACGGTTCGGGAGCGAAAATCGGCATGGATATCGTCGCTGAACTGTTGGGCGAGCGAGCGCCCAATGCGCTGGAGGATTGGTGCCATGCCGTTGCCATGCGGAAACCGGCAGCGGTTTCCCTGTGCATGCGCCTACTCAGGGAACAGCAGCTCGCCGAAGTGCAGATGATTTCATGGCTTGGCACGCGTATGCAACAGATTCTCATGTATCGCTGGTTTCAGGCTCAACATGATCGCAACCCGCTGGGCGCTGCCAAAGTATTCGGAGATGCGCGCCAAAAAGTGGCAGATGAATCACGCGTCTGGCGCGGGACTGAATTAACGGCTGCGGTGAGTCGGATTGTGCAAGCCGAAAAACTGGTCAAGGGCGCTTCACTGGAAGATAAGCAGGTTGTCATTGAGCGCCTGACGCTCGCCCTGATTACGCCGGAATCGGCAGTGTGAGTCTGCCCGGACAAAAAAGCTGGCAGGATTTCGAGGCTGCGCACGTCTGGCATCCGTATGCCAGTATGTTGAACCCCATCCCTGCTTATCCGGTCAAACGCGCTGACGGAGTCTACCTCGAACTAGAAGACGGGCGGCGACTGATTGACGGCATGGCATCATGGTGGTGCGCTATCCATGGTTATAACGTACCCGAACTGAATGTGGCGATTGAAACCCAGTTGGGCGATATGGCGCATGTCATGTTCGGCGGCCTGACCCATCAACCAGCGGCTGATCTGGCCAGAAAACTGCTCGATATCACGCCGGCCAATATGAACCATGTATTCTTCGCCGATTCCGGCTCCGTGGCGGTGGAGGTAGCGATCAAAATGGCGCTGCAATACTGGCAGGCGCAGCATCGACCGGAGAAACACAGACTACTGACCATTCGCGGCGGCTATCACGGCGATACCTTCGGTGCCATGAGCGTCTGCGATCCGGTCGGCGGCATGCATCACCTGTTCTCCGGCCTGCTGGCGCAGCAGCTCTTCGCCGACGCGCCCACAGTACGTACGGATGAGCAATGGAATGATGCACAACTCGCATCCTTCAAGGCGATGATCGAACAACACCAACACGAAATCGCAGCAGTGATTCTGGAACCGATTGTCCAGGGTGCGGGTGGTATGCGCATGTATGCACCCGAATTTCTACGCCAGGTACGCAGCTTGTGTGATGAATATGACGTACTGCTGATTTGTGATGAAATCGCTACCGGCTTTGGCCGCACCGGCACCCTGTTCGCTTGTGAACAGGCGGATATCGAGCCGGATATCATGTGCATCGGAAAAGCCCTGACCGGCGGCTATATGACACTGGCCGCCACCCTGTGTAGCAAACGGGTGTGCGACGGCATTCATAACGGAGACAATCAACGCTCAGGCGTGCTGATGCACGGGCCCACATTCATGGCCAATCCGCTGGCCTGTGCCGTAGCCCTGGCCAGCATCGAATTACTCATGGAATCTCCCTGGCAACAACGGGTGAATGCCATTGAGCAGCAATTGGAGGATGAACTGGAACCATGCCGCGCGTTCGCCACAATTGCCGATGTACGCGTCAAAGGTGCGATTGGCGTGATTGAAATGAAACAGACCATCCATATTGAACAGGTACAAAAACAACTGGTTGACCAGGGTATCTGGCTGCGCCCGTTCGGTAAATTATTGTACACCATGCCGCCGTTTATGATCAACCCGAATCAACTGAGCAGGGTGACTACAGCGATGAAACAAGCGTGCATCCTCATTGAATAATAATCATGATTCGCCTATGATGCGCTACTTATGGCTGTAACGATGGGCTTTGTTTTGCGTGTGGATAGCTACCCGACTGCGGTGGCCATTCCGCCTTTACAACAGGGTATGAGCCCTGTCCCGCCAATTATTGAAGCGCAACGTATCGTTGAAACAACTGCTACCGCCCCCAACAACTCATCACGCAATCACCTGCGGCAACATAGTGAAACGGCCGTTTCCAGTAATGCCAGAGCGCTGACCTACTCAGCCAAAGGAATTGCCCGTGGCGTCAGCCAGATCGGAGACGGCCGGCTACTTAATATCTACGCCTGATGCGTGACAACTGTTTCTGTGACGACTAAACAACTGAGTACTGACAATCATGATCGCGATGCTGTCGCCATGACTTATGTTTATCCGGTGATTTCTCGTCGCGCTGGAGGCGTTTCGCTCGGCGTTAATCTGAATCCGAATAACGCCTGCAACTGGCACTGCGCCTATTGTCAGGTGCCCAATCTGGTGCGCGGCGTCTCACCCGCTATCGATTTGCAACTGCTGCGCACGGAATTGATCGCCATGCTGGAGGATATCCGGCACGGCTCATTTATGGCCGAACGTGTTCCTGAAGGGTGTCGCAAACTGTGCGATATCGCCATCTCCGGCAACGGAGAGCCGACCAGTTGCGCCGCCTTCGATAAGGTGGTCAGCATCATTGTTGAAGTCATGCAACAATTCGCCCTGTCGATCCCGCTGCGCCTGATCACCAACGGCTCCTATGTGCATAAAGCGCATGTACAGCGCGGCCTTGCCGGCATGGCCGCACATCACGGCGAAGTGTGGATCAAGGTGGACAGCGTCACCGATGCAGGCATTCAACGCATTAACGGCATCAAACTCGATGCGGCCCGACTAGGCAAGCAGGTCGAAGCTGTCGCCAACACCTGTCCGAGCTGGATTCAGACCTGCATGACCGCCTGGGACGGCCTTCCGCCCACTGAGCATGAGCTAAGCAGTTATATCAATTTTCTTAAAGGTTTAAAACGCCAGGCTATTCCGCTCCACGGCATCCTGCTCTACGGGCTGGCGCGGCCATCGCTACAGGATGAGGCCACTCACCTGAGCAGCCTGGATGAAGTGTGGATGCAGATCGCCGCCGAATGCATCCGCCAGAGCGGTTTCGAAGTCCAACTGTCAGTGTAAGCTGCCACGAA